>NZ_MSPY01000010.1:0-75446 GCF_003267965.1 Oleiagrimonas sp. MCCC 1A03011
GCACCGATCTCCCCGGCAGCGGGGCGACGGGCGCTTATGGTTCTATTGACAGGCGGCGGCGAAATGGTGACACCATTTTCAGTCCGCAGTTGCAGAACACCACGTCACCGGTGCGAATCCCTTCTTAGGGCCGCCCTCGCACTGCGTCCAGTCTGCGTCTAATCCTGGCCCGACAGCACGACCAAATGTTGAACGATGGTCCGCACCCGTGACGCCAATCCCTGATTCGCCCGCATCGCGCCCTGCACGCGCCCGCAAATCGCCATCCGCAAGCTTCAGACTTCACACTCCCAGCGCTGCGCGAAAGCGTCTGGATGACTCACCAAGCACCGCCACATGCAGGAAGAACTCAAACTACAGGGAGCTGCCCGTGAAACACATCCTATTCGTCCTGATGGCTGCACTGCTATGTGCATCGCCCTCGGTATTCTCCAATTCCATCCACGCCACGCCGACACATGAAGCGGCCCGGAGGCAAATCCAGAAGCAATTCGAGCGATGGGTTCATGCCTTTGAAAACGGCGACGCACGGACTCTCACGGACATCTACGCACCCAATGCCATCCTGCTGCTTCCCAACGCCAGCCCTATCGTGGGGAGGACTCAATTGCGCAAGCTGTTCGACCAGCTGTGCCGCACGAAAGTCTCCTACACGTACGAAGTCAAGCAACTCGTGGTAACGGGCCCCTGGGCCTATCGCTGGGGCTTCGCAAACGTTATCGAACACAGAAAAACGGCCGGGCACGCTGCCCAACTCGTGTCCGTGCACTTGAAATTCATCGATATCTGGAAGCGCAGCGCCAGTGGCACCTGGAAGATCTACCGCGACAGCTCCGTTATCGATACGCCGCATCACGTCAAGTGAACCAGCGGAGCCAGGGAAAGGCGAGCAGACAGGCACGCTTCGCCAGTGGATATGTAGCGGGTGGGCACCGAAAGCGCACCACCCGTTTCAAACGACATGGCTACATTTCGTAGCCCGGATTCTTCTACAGCCGTTCCAAGCGTCCCCGGACATCGGGCTGGCAGACTTGCTGCTGCCAGTCGCCAGCCGCCAGTTCCTAGAAAGCGACCGGGAACGATCCCTTACCATGCCCGAGAACGTCGTCCCGGCCGCGCTCCGTCCGTGATTGAGTCCGGCGAACTCAATACACCACGATGGCGGCGCGCCAGTAACGGATGAATCTCACGAACGGCACCGGCCGAGTGAAATAATCCATCGGATCGTTGATGTAGAGCACCGGCTGGAATCCGCTCGGCGTAGGAAGCCATGCCATGCCCCGAATCACGACGACATGTCCCGAGTAGGGACTCGACTGAACGGCCATGATGATCGCCCGCCCGGAAGCCAGGGTTCGATATACCGCCATGGGATTCGCTGGCGGAGAAATCGAGGAGTAGTGCCCACCGAAGTGCAATATGAGTCCCTGGATTTCCTGGAGAGATCCCGTCCTCGTGCATGGCGTGGGGAATCGACAGCATGCCTGCACTGGTACATGGCTCGCCGCGGCGACCAGCGCGCACTGCGGTGGCGTGTTCGGCTGACCTCGCGTCCACATTACGATCTGCCTGGCAACCGCAACCCAGCACCACACGGGCGTTTCTTGCCGTAGATTCTGTATGCCGAGATCGACAGGAGGGGGAACCTTGGCCCAGGCGTCCACGGGAAAAGCCGAAAAGACAACGAACAACAAGCCGAAAATCCTTTTCATTGGAGTCTCCCAAACCACAATGCGGCGCGTCAGAGATGTACGCTCGGATTTCGTATCGCAGAACCTCGCCCGCAGCCATAGAGCATTGGTTGTAATCGCGCATCTTTCGGGTGATTCGCACCTGTGTGCCTTTGTGCAAAGACCCACATCGTGCTCGGACACGAACTCAGCACGATTACTGATCACGCGTACTGCGCAATGCGACAACGAGCACGAGATCTACCGATAACCCTCGAGATCAGGGTCCGACATGAGGTCGATGGTGTTCACGCCCTGATTGTCCGCATCGACAAGGATGCGATGCAGGCGATCCCAGGCCACATCGTCGTCGGCAAAGACCTGCAGAGACGGCTGCCGTATTTGGTGACCGAGCGCGATGAGCCGGGCATGCACCTCACGTGTCGAAACCACCTCGCGGTTCCAGAACATTCGATCATGGCGAGTGAGGACGAGGTGGATTGCCGGAGGAATCCTTCCCCAAGACTCCATGTACGAGCCATTGTGGACTCCGGTGAGTCTCTTCGACTCCGGTATGGCGAGCATGAACAAGGCAAGCAGCACCAGAAGAACACCCGCCAGCGGCGTCAGGTCGATCCGACATGCGGCCTCGCGGTTTTCCACTGCGCGCAAATAGGACATGCAAAGACCTCTCCTGAACCCCCCATCGTCACTATACACAATGCTCTTCGAAGCCTTCCACATGACCGGAAGCCAAGAATGCAAATGCAAAAAAGGCGGCCTTTTGGCCGCCTTTTCTGTGTCAAGCATTTACCGCCCTGACGCTCAACTCTGCGGTGCGGGATCGCCGACCGGTGTGGCGTTGGTGCCGGCATCGCCGCCGCGCGGTGCGTTCGGGCGCTTGTCGTTGTCGGTGCCGCCCCAGTCTGCGGGCGGGCCCGGACGACGGCCTTCCATGATCTCGTCGATCTGGTGGGCGTCGATGGTCTCGTACTGCAGCAGCGCCTCGGCCATCAGGTGCAGCTTGTCGAGGTTGTCGGTCAGCAGCTTGGTCGAGGTTTCGTAGGCGGTGTCGAGAATGTTGCGCACGACTTCGTCGATCTTGCGCGAGGTCTCGTCGGACACGCTCTTGTGCTGGGTGACGGAGCGGCCCAGGAAGACTTCGTCCTCGTCCTCGGCGTAGGTCACCGGGCCCAGCTCATCGGACAGGCCCCACTTGGTGACCATATTGCGGGCCATCTTGGTGGCGCGCTCGATATCGTTGGAGGCGCCGGTGGTGACCTTGTCATGACCGAAGATCAGCTCCTCGGCGACGCGGCCGCCGTAGAGCGAGCACAGCTGCGAGCGGATGGCGACCTTGTTGATGCTGTAGCGGTCGCCTTCCGGCAGGTACATGGTCACGCCCAGCGCACGACCGCGCGGGATGATGGTGACCTTGTAGACCGGATCGTGCTCGGGTACCAGGCGACCGACGATGGCGTGACCGGCCTCGTGGTAGGCGGTGAGCTTCTTCTCGTCCTCGCTCATGGCCATGGAGCGGCGCTCGGCGCCCATCAGGATCTTGTCCTTGGCCTTCTCCATGTGGCTCATGCGCACTTCGCGCGCGTTCTCGCGCGCGGCGAACAGCGCTGCCTCGTTGACGAGATTGGCCAGGTCCGCGCCGGAGAAGCCCGGCGTGCCGCGCGCGATCAGCATCGCATCGACGTCGGTGTGCAGTGGCACCTTGCGCAGATGCACCTTGAGGATCTGCTCGCGGCCCTTCACGTCCGGCAGACCGACCACGACCTGACGGTCGAAGCGGCCCGGACGCAGCAGCGCGGGATCGAGCACGTCGGGGCGGTTGGTCGCAGCGATGACGATCACGCCCTCGCCGCCCTCGAAGCCGTCCATCTCGACCAGCAGCTGATTGAGGGTCTGCTCGCGTTCGTCGTGACCGCCGCCCAGACCGGCGCCACGATGGCGGCCGACGGCGTCGATCTCGTCGATGAAGATGATGCACGGCGCGTGCTTCTTGGCCTGCTCGAACATGTCGCGCACGCGGCTGGCGCCGACGCCGACGAACATCTCGACGAAGTCGGAACCGGAAATGGAGAAGAACGGCACCTTGGCCTCGCCGGCGATGGCCTTGGCCAGCAGCGTCTTGCCGGTGCCGGGCTGGCCGACCATCAGCACGCCGCGCGGAATCTTGCCGCCCAGCTTCTGGAACTTGGACGGATCGCGCAGGAACTCAACCAGCTCGCCGACCTCTTCCTTGGCCTCCTCGCAGCCGGCCACATCGGCGAAGGTCACCTTGACCTGGTCCTCGCCCTGCAGCTTGGCGCGCGACTTGCCGAAGCTCATCGCACCGCGCGCGCCGCCGCCCGACTGCATCTGGCGCATGAACCAGATCATCAGGCCGACGAAGATGATGATGGGCAACCAGTTGAGCAGCAGCGAGAACAGCGAGAAGCCGTTGTCAGACGGCTGCTGCTTCACGCTGGCGCCGTTCTTGGTCAGGGTCTTGAGCAGATCGCTGCTGGTGATGCCGATCAGCGGCACCACCGTGTTGAACTGACTGCCATCCTTCAGCTTGCCCTTGACCACGGGCGGCGTATCCGAACTGATGGTGGCTTCGGAGATGTTGTTGCTGTCCACCTGCTGGATGAACGCCGAATAGCTCATCTGCTGGGTACGACCGGCGTTGTGGCTGAAGCTCTGGAACACGAGCACCAGCACCACGGCGATAATCAACCAGAACAGCAGGTTTTTGACCATTTCATTCATGCGCATGTCTCGTTCAGTGGCCGGCCCGGGCGCGATGTCCCGTGGCCAAGGCATAGACTTCGCGTGAGCGCGCACGCGAAGCCTTCGGCTTGCGCATCGTCACGCGGTCGAACTCACCGCGCAAGTCCCGCAAGTAATCGTCGAACCCGGCGCCCTGGAACAACTTGATCAGGAACGCGCCTCCGGGCTTCAGCCAATGCCGGCAGAAATCGAGCGCCAGCTCGGCAAGATCCATCGCCCGCATCTGATCGGCGACAGCTACACCACTCATATTGGGGGCCATATCCGACAGCACAAGGTCGACCGGATGGCCGTCGAGCCGACGCTCGAGTTCGGCCAGCACCTCGGCCTCGCGGAAGTCGCCCTCGATGAAGTCCACGCCGCCGATGCCCTGCATGGGCAGGATGTCCAGCGCGATGATGCGCCCGCTGTCGCCGAGCCGTCGCTGGACCAGCTGCGACCAGCCACCCGGCGCCGCGCCCAGATCGACCACGTGCATGCCCGGCTTCAGCAGCTGATCGCGGTCGATCAGCTCCTCCAGCTTGAAGGCCGCGCGCGAACGCCAGCCCTCGGCCTGCGCGCGCTTGACGTAGGCATCGTCGAAATGTTCCTTGAGCCAGCGGGAGCTGCTCTTGCTACGGGCCATGCGGACGTCCGGTCAGCCTTGCGTCGGGCGGGCCATGATACCCTTTGCACCCGCATTTCCGCGACCTTGAACCTGAACGACATGTCCGCTTCGACTTCCTCGCGCGACGGCGCCGCCGCCACGCTCAGCCCCAGCCAGCGCCGCTACCTGCGCGGTCTGTGTCACAGCCTGCACCCGGTCATCATGCTGGGCGCGAAAGGCCTGACGGACGCCGTCATCAAGGAACTGAAGCTGGCGCTGGATCGTCACGAGCTGGTCAAGATCAAGCTTTCCGGCGCCGACAAGGATGAACGCCGCGCACAGATCGCGGAACTGACTCAAGCCACCGGCGCCGAGCTGGTGCAGGAAATCGGCCACACTGCCAGCGTGTTCCTGCGCAACGAGGACGAACCGAAGCTCGCCCTCCCGCGCTGATGCGCACTGCGACGAAATAACGCGGAGGATTGCCATGGAGCTCTCGCTCGAACGTCCCGAGGACTTCCTATACGTGCGTCGCATCGAAGACGACGCCGTGACCATCGTCGACCGCCGCTTCACGCGCAGCCTGGTGCTCGCGCGCGATCAGGTGATCGAGGACTGGCCAGTACGCGACGCTGGTCAGATGCAGCCGGAGGACGTGCAGCTGATCCTGGAACTGAAGCCCGAAGTCGTGCTGCTGGGCACCGGCGCACGCCAGCAGTTCCCGAATGCGGACACGCTGGGTGCCTTCACGCGCCGAGATGTGGGCGTGGAAGTGATGGACAACGCCGCCGCCGCGCGCACACACTCCGTGCTGGCCGGCGAGGGTCGCGACGTGGTCGTCGCCTTCATCCTTCCGGAATAAACCTCAACCCTTCAATGAGTTGAAGGGATAACCTCAGCCGATTTCCGCCACAGAAGCCACGCCATCCAGGCCAGCCAGCCGAGGATGAACACGATCAGCAGCTTCTGCGACAGGCCGTGTGGCGCGCCACGCCACAGCACCTGCACCCACAGACCGACGAAGCTCACCGCCGCCCACGTCAACGCCCTTGCGGCGTACGGACACCAACGCGCATCGTGACGCAGCCGCCCGGCCTGCAGCAGCATCGCCACGGTCACGCACAGGAACGTCGTCTGCGCGGCAATGCCGTGAATCAGCCCGTGGAAGGTCGCCGGATGCGCGTAGGTGTTGGTGGTGGCGAAGGTGGTCACGCACAGGGCGATGCCCGCGACCGTGAATAGCAGCAAGGGCGCGGCGCTTCGCGCCGGGAGGGACAAGGCACGGTACGCACTCCACCCGAAGACCGGGAGCGCCAGGGCCAGCAGCACATAGGCCGCCCGTACCCAACCGCTTCCGGGTCCGATCAGGTAGAAGCTCAGCGGCACGCGCACCCAGTCCAGGTCCGTGCGCAGGACCTGCGCCGCCGCACAGACTGCCGCGAAACTCGCCACTGCGGCCAGTACGAAGCCGGCCGTCCGGCGCATGGATGCGCGCATCATGTCGCGTCCAAAGGAACGGCGGCGAAGTGCTGCAACGGGCGCAGCGTCATGGCGCGACTCCTTCATCGTTTCAAGCGACCCATGGTATCCGAACCGGTCTCAGGCGCGACCCATGTTCCGGAGTTACTGCGTTCCAGGCGGCGGCTAGATCAGGACCAGCACTGCACCATCCGCACCGTAATCAGCATTCCGATTCGCCCTGGCACGCGCGCAGCCACCTGCGCCATGTCGCCACCGGTGCCGCGCACAAGGGGCTGACCGTTCGGCGACTTCCGACCAAACCATCGCCAAGACCCCATGCCACCGACTCACTTGCGGCGACGGTACTTCGCGATCGCCTCTTCCGGCGATCCTGGCCGCCGCAGCGCACGCATGCTGTCCGGACCGACCACGGCATAGTCCGTCATGTAACCGGCGCGCTGGATGGAACCCGCTGCCGCCGTGTCGAACAGGCCATCGCGCAGGAAGGCCATGTCGAGGTGCACGGCGACCACCTGACCGAACACCACATAGCTGTCGGTCACATCGCCGCGCAGATCCTTGAGCCGGATCACGTCGAGCACGCGGCACTCCAGCGCGGCCGGCGATTCAGCCACGCGGTCGACGTCCACGCAACGACAGGCAGCAGGCGTCAATCCCATCGCCCGAAGTTCGTCCTCGCCCGAGGCGAAATTCGCCGAGGAACCGTTCATGGCGTCGGCCAGCGCCTCGGTCGCCAAGTTATAGACGAAGGCGCCAGTCGTTTCCGCATTGCGCACGCTGTCCTTGTACCCGCTGCTGCCGAAGGCAAGCACCGGCGGCGTATCGCTGATGGCGTTGAAGAAACTGTAGGGCGCGAGATTCCCGCGCCCCTCCGCATCGCGCGTGGAAATCCAGCCGATCGGGCGCGGCGCCACAATGGCCTTGAACGGATCGTGCGGCAGGCCATGGCCCTGCGCGACTTCGTAAGAATAGGTTTCGCTCACTGCGTGCTCTCGATCGTGCTCGGATTCTGGGACGAATCATCCTGCCCGGCTTCGCGCTTGCGGATCAATGCTTCGCTCAGCCAGTTCACGTAACGCTGACGGCGCATGCGCTGAATCACGATCACGCTGCCAAACAGGTAGAGAAAGATCAGCAGCAAGGCAAGCGCCGCGTGCACGGGATCAGTACGGACCGGCCACCACGTGCGGACATCCTTGAATTGCAGATACAGCGCGACCAGCACGGGCAAGGGACCCAGACGGTCAATGGGACCAAACATCCAGCTCATGCTTTGGTTGAAGGTCATAGTGCGATCACGAACGAACCGCAAGTGCCGCTCCAGTTCCTGAGCAGGAAAGCGGCACAACCATGCCAGCACGGGCATGCCTTGCTCGAATATCGTGTCCAACTCGCGCGCATCATTCCGCAACGGATGACGAATTTGGTGCCACTCATAACGCAGAAACTGAAGAAACAGAGCGCAGGCACCCAGCATCTCGATGACAAGTCCGGTGATCGAGAGCACCAGAGCGGGCATGGAATGAAGAAACGTCGCCGCGCCGTATCCGATCACCGAACCAACCAGGAGAAGCGAAGCGCCCCAGCGCGTCAGCAGCATGCTCTGCTTCGGTTCGTCACGCGCGCTGCCCAGCGTTTGAAACCGTTGGTCGAGGGCCTCAAACGTAAATCTCGCCGCATCCATGCTCATCCCTTTCACGCTTCAACGGCCACTCACCATGAGTCCGCATACGGGAACGTATATTTGCACAACCTCACGCGCCTGGATCAGGGAGCTGAGGCATCCACAACGGCGGGCATGGCGCCTGCACATGATCCGCGAAGCACCTTGCATTGGCCTCGCGCCGCATCGTCCCCATGTGTGCCTCATGGCTTTTCCCGGACGTACCGCATGATCCCCTTCTCCATACTCGACCTGGCCCCGATCACCGAGGGCAGCGACGCCACGCAGGCCTTCCGCAACACCGTAGACCTGGCACGCCATGCCGAGGCACTGGGCTACGAGCGCTATTGGCTGGCCGAACACCACAACATGCCGGGCATCGCCAGCGCGGCGACCTCGGTGCTGATCGGCCATGTGGCAGCGTCCACCTCGACCATCCGCGTAGGCGCCGGCGGCATCATGCTGCCCAACCATTCGCCGCTGCAGGTCGCCGAACAGTTCGGCACACTGGCCGCACTGCATCCGGACCGCATTGATCTTGGCCTTGGCCGTGCGCCCGGCACCGATCACGCCACGGCGCGCGCCCTGCGCCGCTATTTCGATCAGGCCGACGCGTTCCCCGACGACGTGCTCGAGCTGCTGACCTACTTCGAACCAGCCGTCCCCGGGCAGTCGGTGCGCGCAGTCCCCGGCGCCGGTCTCGCAGTCCCGGTGTGGCTACTGGGATCGAGCCTGTTCAGCGCGCGTCTGGCCGCCCGACTGGGCCTGCCGTTCGCCTTCGCCTCGCACTTCGCGCCGGACGCGATGGATGAGGCGCTGGCCGTATACCGACGCGACTTCCGCCCCTCGAAGCACCTCGACAAACCCTACGCAATGCTCGGCATGAATGTGGTCGCCGCCGACACGAACGCCGCGGCGCGCCGACTGTTCACTACCCAGCAGCAGAGTTTCATCAAGCTTCGCCGCGGCATGCCGGGACTGATCCCGCCACCGATCGACGACATCGAATCGTTCTGCACGCCACAGGAATTGCACGGTCTCGAACGCACCCTCGCCTGCGCCGCCGTCGGCGCGCCGGCCACCGTGCGCGAGCATATCGCCGCCTTCATCGATAGGCACGCGCCGGACGAGCTGATCCTGGTCGCCAACATCTTCGACCATGCGGCACGCAAGCATTCCTACGCCATCGCAGCCGAAGTGCACAACGAACTCGCCGAGACCTGAGGACACATCGCGGACGCTCGCCGAGCGGGTGCCGCTCGAATATGGCCCATCCGGTTTCGCCCTTCCTCGGGCTGCTTGCATGCAGCCACGGGCGCGCGATACTGGACGTTCCCTCTGCCCAGGAACGTCCGCATGCTTCGACACGCCGCCCGATCTTCACGCCGCCTGATCGTCGGCGTAGTGCTGGGGATGGCCAGCCTCGCAACAGGCCTCGCCATCGCCGCCACGCCTCCGCACGCCACCGTGCAGACGGGTGTGCTCGAGGGCAGGAGGATGCAGGTCGACGGCGTGAACCTGAACGTGTTCCAGGGCATTCCCTACGCCGCGCCGCCGACCGGAACGCGCCGCTGGAAACCGCCGCAACCGGCCGCACACTGGAACGGCGTGCGCCAGGCCACCGCCTTCGGCCCGCGCTGCATGCAGCGTTCGATCTTCAGCGACATGCGTTTCCGTTCCAACGGCATGAGCGAGGACTGCCTGTATCTGAACGTGTGGGCCCCCGCGAATGCCACGTCCCGGAAACCCCCCGTGCTGGTGTATTTCTTCGGCGGCGGCTTCATCGCCGGCGACGGCTCGGAGTACCGCTACGACGGCGCCAGCCTGGCCGCGCGAGGCATCGTCACCGTGACCGTGAACTACCGCCTGGGCGTGTTCGGCTTCATGGCCCTGCCCGCGCTGACCGCCGAATCGCCGCACCACGCCAGCGGCAACTACGGTCTGCTCGACCAGAACGCTGCCCTGCGCTGGGTGCGCGCGAACATCGCGCAATTCGGCGGCGACCCGCATCACATCACCATCGGCGGCGAGTCGGCCGGTTCGATCTCGGTGCACGCGCAGATGGCCTCGCCACTCTCGCGGAAACTGATCGCCGGCGCCATCGGCGAAAGCGGCGCGCTGATCGCCCCGATTTCGCCGCTGCCGCTGGCGGCAGCCGAGCAGCGTGGCACGCAGTTCATGCAGCAGGTCGGCGCCGAGTCGCTGAAAGCATTGCGCAGCATGCCTGCGGATGCGTTGCTGCAAGCTACCGGCGCCAAGGACACCGTGCACTTCGGACCCGATATCGACGGCTATTTCCTCACCGAACGCCCGGTCGACACCTTCCGCAAGGGCGAGCAAGCGCATGTCCCACTGCTGGTTGGCTCCAACTCCCAGGAAGGCTTCTACACGGCGATCCTGAAGGACGCCACGCCAACACCCGCGCATTACAAGGCGGCGCTGCAGAAGATGTTCGGCGATGAAGCGTCCACGGCGCTCAAGCTCTATCCGGGCAAGAACGTGGCCCAGGTCAAGCGCTCCGCCACGGCCCTGGCCGGCGATCTGTTCATCGCCCACAGCACCTGGCGCTGGATGAACCAGCAGCGCGAAACGGGCAAGGCACCGGTGTACTACTACTATTTCGATCAGGCGCGCCCACTGAAGCGCGACGCCAGACCCGGCGACACGCCGAACCCGGGCGCGGTGCACAGCGGCGAGATCGAATACGCGCTGGGCAACCTGGACACGAACCGCGTCTATGCCTGGACGACGGCGGACCACAACGTCTCGCGCATCATGGAAGGCTACTTCGCGCAGTTCATCAAGCACGGCAACCCGAACGGTCGCGGATTGCCCTACTGGTCGCCAGTCCGCAAGGCGCGCGGCGGTCTGCTGCGTCAGCACATCGGCACGCCGACTCGCAACTATCCCGATCAGAATGCGGCGCGGCAACGATTCCTGACCCGATATTTCGCGCACCGTCCGAGTGCTTTCTGAGGCACGCCGACGCGACAAAAGCACGCAGTGCACGGCCCGGAGCGCGAACGCATTTCCGCTTTGCCTCGACCGTGCGCTGCGCTAGTCTTGGGGGAGACGACCACGGGGGTGGGTGTTCCCAGCCATGCACGAATGAACGCCTCGTCGCAGGAATTCAAGATCAGCGTGAAAGGCTTGCAGGTGGGCATGTACGTGTCCCGGCTCGACAGGCCTTGGCTGTCTACGCCCTACGCTCTCGAAGGCTTCCTGATCAAATCCGAAGACGATGCGCATGAAATCGGCAAATTGTGCGCGTATGTCTTCGTCGATGCCTCGCGGGGCATCTCGCCCGACCCGCGATTCATCCTGATCGATCCACCGCAACGGTCCTCGCGGGAGCGCGCCCGGCAGGAGCTGAAGGCCCTGCGCAAACAGACCTGGACCGACACGCACACATTCGCCGAGGAGATCCCGCACGCCGAGCAGGTGCACGACGAGCTGCGCGACAGCATCGACGAAGTCATGCAGGACCTATATCGCGGCCGCAACCTGCAGCTGGACCGGCTTCGCGAGAGCGTGGATGCGATGGTCGAATCGATCACCCGCAATCCCACCGCGTTCAGTTGGCTCAAGGAAATCAAGCGCAAGGACGACTATGCCTATCACCATGCCCTGGCCTGCTCGGTCTGGGCCGCGAGCTTCGGTCGCCACCTGGGGTTGAACCGGCAGGAACTGTCCGAGCTGACCCTGGCCGGCCTGCTGTTCGACGTCGGCAAGACGCGCATCGACAATCAGATCATGGTCTCACGCGAAACCTACGACGACCGGCAACACCAGACCATGCGCAAGCATGTACAACACAGTCTGGACATCCTCAATGAAGCCTCCGGCGTGCAAGTGTCCCAGCGCATCATGGATGCCGTGGCCACCCACCATGAGCGTCACGACGGCAGCGGCTATCCGGCCGGACTGAAGAATGGTTCGATACCGATGTTCGGACGCATCCTCGGCCTGATCGACAGCTACGATGCGATGACCAACATCCGCCCGCACATGGGCAGCCGGTCACCGCACCAGGCGGTAATGCAGCTTTACGAATCGCGCGACCGACTGTTCCAGGCCGAGCTGGTCGAGCAGTTCATCCAGACCAGCGGCATCTACCCCACCGGCTCGCTGGTGGAACTGACCGACGGGCGCGTCGGCGTGGTCACCGCCGTGCACAGCCTGAAGAGACTCCGTCCGACCGTGATGCTGCTGCTGGACGCGGACAAGAAGCCGCTGGCCGAATTCGAATCGCTCGACCTGGGCACGGTGCCCGACGAGGAGGACGGCCGCGCGGCACTGGCCATCCGTTCCGGCCTGCCGCAGGGGGCGCATGGCATCGACCCCGCCGAACTCTTTCTCGACTGAGCCGACGTGATGGAAGAAAAAGACCTCCTGACCGACCTTCCGTCACGACGCAGTTTCCTGAGACGTCTCGCACAGCACATCGTGCGCGCCTGCGAGACCGGCCACAAGATGGCGTTGATCGTGGTCGATGTCGCCGGTTTCACACAGATCAACATCGCTCACGGCTACGAAGCCGGCGACCGTGTCCTGCGCCACCTCGCCAGACAGATGCAGCACGCGGCCCGCGAGCGGGATTTCACTGCCCGCATCGGCGACAACCGCTTCGCCCTGGTGCTGTCGGACGTACTCAATCACGGTCACGTCGAACTGGCCATCCACAAGCTGCTTCGCCTGCTGGATACGCCAGTGGAAGTCGGCGAGCGGCAGGTCTCGCTGCGCATCAAGGCCGGCGCGGCCCTCTGCCCGGAACACGCCAGCCACGCGGAACATCTGTTGCGCCGAGCGGAAACCGCCTTGCTCACCGCGCGGCGCGAACACGCCGACTATCATGTGCTTGACCCCGAAGCCACGTCCGGGATCGAGCTGTCCGAGCAATGGCAGCTGGAGATGGAGTTCGAGTCCGCCATCGAGCGCGGTGAACTGCACATGCACTACCAGCCGCAGGTACATCTGCGCAGCGGACGCACGGTCGGTGCGGAAGCACTGATGCGCTGGGATCGACGTGACGGACAGGATGTTTCGCCCGAACTGTTCATTCCGATCGCCGAGCGCGCGGGGAAGATCAAGAAATTGACCATCTGGGCGCTCAACACCGCACTGCGCCAGGCCGGCGAATGGCCCGTCGAGCACGGCCCGCTGTCGATCGCGCTGAATCTGCCCAGCGAACTGGCCATCCAGCCCGACCTGCCCGAACTGGTGCAGAACGCCCTGCAACTGTGGGGCAAGCCGCACATCCAGCTGGTGCTGGAGATTTCCGAACATTCCCTGATGGATCGCCATCGCGGCCGCGACATCCTGCTGCAACTGCGCGAACTCGACGTGCGCATCTCCATCGACGATTTCGGCACCGGCTATTCCTGCCTGGCCTATTTCAAGAGCATTCCCGCCGACGAATTAAAGATCGACAAGTCCTTCATCGGCGAACTGCTCAGCGATGCCGCCAGTCTGGACATCACCGTGCTGATCATCGAACTGGCTCACCGCTTCGGCCTCAACGTGGTGGCCGAAGGCGTCGAAAACACCCGCACCCTGCATGTGCTGCGCAACCATGGTTGTGAAATCGGCCAGGGCTACCTGTTCGGCCGTTCGATGTCCGCAGAGGCGCTGGTCGCGTGGATGCGCGAACGAGCGCAATCGGGAACGAACGAGAAACGCTCCCGTTCTACCGCGCATTCCTGAGCGAGATATCCCCCGCCGGATGTGTCCGGGCGGCAGGCGTCGGGTAACTTCGAACGGACCGTCGTACTACCGACTCCAGGAAGACGTGCCGCACGTCACGTTTACACGCCCCGCTCCGCCGCTCCCCCCCCCCCCCCCGCTCGTCATCCTGGCATCACAAATCTGCAAACCACGCTGCCTAGCTTGAGCGCTGCAGCCATCCAAGCAAGTACGTCATGAAAGGGATTCGTTTGATCGCAACGCTCGGCCTGCCGACGCCCTGAGAGCGGCAGGCGCGAATCATGGAGGAGCGCGGAACGGCGGCCAGGGATCGGCCGCCACCTTGCGCCCCCTCTCTTGCATGGATCAACGCGGCTGCGCGTCGACCAGCTCGATGTTGAACACCAGCGACGCATTCGGCGGAATCACGCCGCCGCCCGCCCCGCGCGCGCCATAGGCCAGCGACGCCGGAATCAGCAGCGTGCGCTTGCCACCCACGCGCATGCCGGCCACGCCCTGGTCCCAGCCCGGAATCACCTGCCCTTCGCCGAGCACGAACGAGAACGGCGCGCTGCGGGTGCGCGAGGTATCGAACTGGGTACCGTGCTTGTCCGCCTTGCGGTCGTCGTACAGCCAGCCGGTGTACTGCACCAGCACGTCCATGCCGGGCCTGGCTTCCTTGCCTGTGCCGACGCTTCGGTCGATCACGGTGAGCTTGTCGACCTGGCCGTGCATCGCGGGTTTCGGCGGCGCCTTGCAGGCGGCAACGGACAGGAGGAGGCCCAGCAGGCCGGCACGCAGGATCATCTTCGATGAAGTCATGGAATCACTCGTCTAGAAAACGTTCGGCATCGCCCGCATCGGGCATGAAGCAGGTCGCGCGGCGTCCGAACCAGCGGTAGCGGTTCCGCGCCAACCAGCGATACAGCGGATCGCGGATCGGCGCGGGCACGACCCACGCCATCCAGGCCAGCCGCCAGGGCCAGCCCAACTGATGCAGCACGCGAAAGATGGCGGAAGTGTAGCGATAAGCGCCGTGCTCGGTCACCAGCAGCAGGGTCTCCAGGCGATCGACCTCGAGTCCGGCTTCGGCCAGCAATCGCCGCCCCGCCGCCTGCTGCATCGAGGCGAAACGGAACACCCGGCGCTTGTCGTGGCGCAGCAGGAACTGCACCCAGGCGCTGCACAGAAGGCACTCGGCATCGAACACGACGATCATGAAAGGCGCTCCGCGCTGTTCAGGTCCAGATGCCCCGAGTAGGCAACGACATGGCCAATCCAGGGCATGGACGTCGCCACGTCGAAATGAAATTGTCGGTCGCGCCCATGCTCGCGCGCGTGCACCGTCGGCGAGAGAAAACGCGGCCACGGCACGCCGAACACGCGCACGCCCAGCAACTGCATGTCCAGGCGACCCTCGATCCGGCGCAGACGGAAATACAGCCGCGCCGGCCCCAGTCGCTCGACCAGTCTGTCGCCGTCCGCGCACAACACCGAGCGCATGCAGCAAGACGGGAAATGACGGATCCAGGATTCCCTTCTCGCCTCGGCGATCAATTCGAAAGTCAGCGCGCTTTCACCGCTGCGTCCGGGCAACCGCATGACCCGGGCCAACAGGCGTGCGAGCGGGTTGCGCGGCCCACGCGTAAGGCATCGTCCCTGCAGACGCACGTGGCCGCGCAGCGCATGGAACTGCCGCACCTCAGGCTCCAGCGCCTCGAAGTCGCGCTGCATGAGATGTTGATAGAGACTCGTTTCGTTCATCGCTTCGCGCATTCCGTGCGTATCGCAAGATCTTCGGCTTCGGCAAGAATTTCGTCCAGCTCCAGCATGTTCACACAAGGACCCGCGCCGACACGATCGATGCGACCCGTAGCCAGTTTCCGTATCAGCGCCGTACTCGCCAGTGTGGGCACGTACGGCCCGTCCCCCTGCTCGGCCACCAGCAGCCAGCGACGGCGCAGACGCCGGCCGTGCGCATCGATACCTTCGACCTCGACATGCATGCATCCGTCCTCGGAACCAAGGTGTCGAAAGCGGTCGCCGATCCATTTCAGCCAGCGTGCATGACGGGACCAGTCGCGCACCAGACCGAGCCGACGCAGAGCGGCCATCGCCACCATCCCGAAATGCAGTACGCGCAGCTCGAGCCCTGCACGAAAATGCACGTCCTTCACATCCGGGAAACGCGTCGGCAGCAATTCGAGATCCGGCACATCGCAATCGGACAACCAGCGCGTCCCGATCGGCGCCGGATACCGGAACCGACGCGGCCGCAGCCAGCCCGTGACCGGCTGCGCACGCGCATCCGTCCATGCATCGAAACGCACCCCGCAGTAACCGAGAATGGCCTCGACCGTGGCCAGCCCGCGCTCCGTGCGATTGCCCGGACTGATGCCGATGTCGACGCACTCGACGGCGACCATGTCCGCACTGCATGCGCGAACGGCGGCCTCGGACAACGACGGCACCGAACTCGCCCCGCTGACGGCCAGCACGCCCGCGCTTCGGGCGAGGTCGTCCAGCTCGCCGAAGCCGCACACGAATGCGCGGCCGTCCGCCAGATCCACGTAATGGATGCCGGCCTCGATGCAGGCTTTCGCCACACGATAGTCCTGCCCCTGGAACGGACCGCAGGTATGCACCACCGCCTGCGCTCCAGTACCGCGCAGCGCGCGCGTCAGGTCCTCAGCCCGCACGTCCAGCGCCAGCGGCTCGAAGCGCGTGGCGGGAAACGCCGCGCGCAGGTGCTCGCACAACTCGGCGGCCCGCATCTTGCGACGCCCGGCCACAAGAATGCGCAACCCTTCGATACGCGCCAGACGTTGCGCGAGCCGGCGACCGAAGAAGCCGTAGCCGCCGAGTAGCAGCACGGTGTACGACATATTCCCCATTCCCTGGCGTTTCTCCCGCCGAGCATAGCCAATGCTGGGCGAACGCGCGCGGGCAGTCGCGCCCCGAGGCCGCATCAGGCAATCTAGACCGCGAGAGGAGACGACTGGGGAACCATCTGCATGCAAGCCGTGATCGACACGTTGAACGACTGGATCTGGAGCCTGGCGTTGATCGCCCTGTGCCTGGGTGCCGGACTGTACTTTTCCATCCGCACGCGTTTCATGCAGGTGCGCAGCGTCGGCGAGATGGTGCGGCTGCTGTTCACCGGTAGCTCATCGAAAGCCGGCATTTCCTCGTTCCAGGCACTGGCGATGTCGCTATCCGGACGCGTCGGCGTGGGCAACATCGCCGGCGTCGCCACGGCGATCTTCTCCGGTGGTCCCGGCGCGGTGTTCTGGATGTGGGTGATGGCCCTGCTGGGTGCGTCGACTGCATACGTCGAATCGACACTCGCGCAGATCTACAAGGAAAAGGACGACGAGGGACGCTACCGCGGCGGACCGGCCTACTTCATCGAGAAGGGCATGGGGCAGAAGTGGTACGCGTGGATCTTCGCCGTCGCGACCATCGTCTCCTGCGGCTTCCTGCTGCCGGGCGTTCAGGCCAGCGAGATCGCCGGTGGCCTGCAGAATGCCTGGGGCGTCGAGCCATGGATCACTGCACTGGCGCTGATGGGGCTGCTGGCCTTCATCATCTTCGGCGGCGTCACCCGCATCGCACATTTCGCGGAGGTGGTGGTGCCGTTCATGGCGGGGGCCTACCTGCTGATCGCACTGGTGATCCTGGGCCTGAATGCACACGCGCTGCCCGACATGTTCAAGCTGATCGTGAGCAGCGCGTTCGGCGCCAACGCCGTCTTCGGCGGCATGCTCGGCACGGCCATCGAATGGGGCGTCAAGCGCGGCATCTACTCCAACGAGGCCGGTCAGGGCACCGCACCGCACGCCGCCGCCGCCGCCGAGGTCTCGCACCCGGCCAAGCAGGGTTATGTGCAGGCGTTCTCGGTCTACATCGACACCCTTCTGGTGTGCTCGGCGACCGCGTTCATGATTCTTTCGACCGGCATGTACAACGTGCAGGCGCCGGATGGACGCATGCTGTACGACGGTCTGCCCGGCGCCGAGGCCGGCGCGGGCTATGCGCAGTCGGCGGTGGAGACGCTGGTACCAGGCTTCGGCGCGGGCTTCGTCGCGCTGGCGCTGCTGTTCTTCGCCTTCACCACGATCATGGCCTACTACTACATGGCCGAGACCAACATCGCCTACATCAACCGCAAGGTGCATCGACCGTGGCTGACGCTGGCGCTGCGCCTGGCGATCCTGGCCGCGGTCGCCGTCGGCATCTTGCGCGCGGGCGGCTCGGCGTGGACCCTGGGCGATGTCGGCGTCGGGGTCATGGCGTGGCTGAACATCGTCGCGATCCTGATCCTGCAGCGCCCTGCTCTGCGTGCGCTGCGCGACTACGAGTCACAGAAGAAGCAGGGCCGCGATCCCACGTTCGATCCCGTCGCGCTGGGCATCCGCAACGCGAACCTGTGGCATGGACAATCCACGCCGGAACCCGACGACGAGACCTGACTGCACCACGTATCTGCGCATACACTTCGGGCAACTCGACGGAGACTGCATCCCATGGATGAAGAAGAAGGGCTGATCTACGCCGGTATCCTCGACGGCAAGGGGGGCGCGCGCCGCATCGGCTGGAACGAGATCGCCGAATGGCGCGAGCAGGATGGTCCGATCTGGATCCATCTCGATTACAGCCAGCCCACTGCACGCCGCTGGGTGCTCGAACAGAGCGGTATCGACGAGTTCGCCGCGCAGGCACTGCTCAGCGAAGAAACCCGCCCGCGCGCCACGAACATTGGCGACGCCACGTTGGTGTTCCTGCGCGGCGTGAACCTGAATCCGGGATCGCAGCCCGAGGACATGGTGTCGATCCGCATCTGGGTCGACAAGCACCGCATCATCACCGCGCGACGGCGCACGCTGCTGTCGGTCACCGATGTGCTGCAGACGTTCGAAAGCCATGCCGGCCCGAAGAGCGCAGGCGGCTGCCTGGCCCGCCTGATCGGCAGCCTGGTCGCGCGCATGGAGAACGTCATCGACGACCTGCAGGATCGCGCCGCACAGGCCGAGGAAAACGTTCTCGAAGGTGAGAGTGGCGCCGAGTTGCGCAACGTGTTGGCGTCGATCCGCCGCGAGACCATCACCTTGCGCCGCTACCTGTCTCCGCAGCGCGAAGCCATGACCCGTCTGTACACGGACGAACACGCCACGATCGGAGCACGCGAACGCAGCCGGCTACGCGAGAGCGCGGATCAGTTGCAACGCTACCTGGAGGATCTCGATTCCGTGCGCGAACGCGCGATGGTCACGCACGAGGAGCTGGCCAACCGACTGTCCGAACAGATGAATGCGCGTATCTACCTGCTGTCGCTGGTGGCGGCGCTGTTCCTGCCGTTGAGCTTCTTCACCGGGTTGCTCGGCATCAACGTCGGTGGCATTCCGGGCACGGACAACAAGGCGGCCTTCGCCATCGTGGTCGGTTTCCTGGTTCTGGTGATTGGTCTGCAGCTGGCCTACTTCAAACTGCGCAAGTGGTTCTGAAACCCGCAGATGCGCACGCACCGTGATCCGGGGACCACGGTGCGTGCTTCAAGAACTCATATCTCCGGTGGCATCAGCACCGTATCGACCACATGGATCACGCCGTTGCCGGCGACGACATCGGCGCCGGTGACCTCGGCGTCGGCCACGTAGAGTTTCCCTGCACGCGCGCTGAGCGGAAGGCTGGTTCCGTTCAACGTGCTGGCGGTGTCCATGTTCATGGCCTGCGTGGACATGACCTTCCCGGCGACCACGTGATGCAGAAGCAGCGCGCGCAGCTTGTCGCGATTCTCCGGTTTGAGCAGATCATCGACCGCGCCCGGCGGCAGCCGTTCGAAGGCGGCATCCGTCGGCGCGAAGACCGTGTACGGTCCCGCTCCGCGCAGCGTATCGGCCAATTGCGCGGTCTCGATGGCGGTCACCAGCGTGGCGTGCTGGCCGGTGCTCATCGCCGTGGAAACGATGTCTGGCTTCTCGTGATGCCCGCCTCCAGCCAGTGCGGGAACGGCCAGCGCGGACAGCAAGAGAAGCGTGATCGACACAAGCTTGCGTAGATGGGCATTCATGATGAAAGAACTCCGGATCGTGCATGGATGGGCACGTGCGCGAACCACGCCGCACGTTCACCCAGACTGCCCCGAAAACGCTTCCCGATAGGTTAAAAATCTTTTCAATATCAATAAAATGGAAACATCATTCGGTCTACGCGTTTTGGCCGATAGCGTCCCGAATCCACCACGTGCAGAAACATGACTGCAATCGCAGCGCCATCGGAACGTTACCTTCGACCTCGATACTGAGACCCCGGTAGCCAGCCACCGGTGAATGCGCCATGTCCCGCACGACGTTCCGGTCCGTCTTTCTCTCCGACGTGCATCTGGGCACGCCCGACTGCAAGGCGGCCTATCTGCTCGATTTCCTGCGCACGGTGCGCTGCGAGCACCTGTACCTGGTTGGCGACATCATCGACCTGGAGGCGCTGGGTCGGCGGCGCTGGTGGCACAGCGACCACAGCGAAGTACTGCTGACCCTGCTCGACATCGCCCGCAGCGGCACCCGTGTCACCTACATTCCCGGCAACCACGATGCCATGCTGCGCGGACTGGCCGGCGAATCCTTCGGCGGCATCCGCATCGAACTGGAGGCGGAACATGTCGGCGCGGACGGCCGCCGATACCGCGTCAGTCACGGCGACGAATTCGATCCCGAGCACGTCGGCCGACGCTGGATGTTGTGGCTGGGCGAGGCCCTGCACCGCGCGATCTGCTGGACCAACCGCCGACTGCACGCCTGGCGACGGCGGCGCGCCAAGCCTTATCTGCCGTTGTCGATCATCATCAAGTCGCACATCGGCCGCGCACTGGCCTACATCCGCGCCTACGAGGCCCGCGTCGCGCAACGCGCACGCGAGGAAGGTTTCGACGGGCACATCTGCGGACACATCCATTTCGGCCATGTGCGCCGCATGGACGGTGTGCTGTACCTCAACGACGGCGACTGGGTCGAACACTGCACGGCGCTGGTCGAGGATCAGACCGGCGCCATGGAATTGCTGCACTGGAGCGAACAGGCCACGGCCCTCGGGCGCGCCAGCAGCGAGATCGTGCTGCCCTCGCCCGCCGCCGCGCTGGCGCTGGCGCCCCTAACGGCCATGCAGCGCAACCTGTCGCAGTTGCATCGCGCTGCCTGAGCGTCATCGACCGACGCCTGCGACCTCAAGGCACGAGGAGCATCTTGGCCAACATGCCGAGCACCACCACAACGGTGATGAGAATCGCCTCGATGAACTGCCAGGTCATCCAGAATCGCGCTATGGGCCGCATGGCCTGTCCGCGATGCAGATTCTGACGCTTGTAGAGCACGCTGATGTAGGTGCCGAGCACCACCGCCACGCCCACGGTAGCGGCCATCATTCCGGCAAGGTGGTACAGGCTTCCGCCCACCAGGAATGCGCCGCCCAGCGCAAGAACACGTCCGACCGCACCGTACTGCCATAACGTCGCGCTAAGCTCGGGAAGCCGCTGCGCGGCGATCTCGCTACGCCGGGCCGCGACCGCGTCCAACTCGTCCGACCCGACACCCGCGTCGAGCAATGCATCGCGCAACGCGCTCTCCGCCCAATCCGTGCGGCCGTCCCGCGCCCACTGCTCGCGCAACCCGCTGACGCTCATCTCCATGTACCGCTGGTACGCCTGCCGGCGTCGCTCAGCATCATTCATTCCGGCATCATTCATTCCTCCCCCTATTTATCCTGATGTTCGACCGTCAGCCGCCGTATTCGCTCGGAATCGGAAGGTCCGCGCGCTCGGGCTGCCAGTAGATGGTCACCACCCACCAGCGATGTCCGTCGTAGTACAGCTGGAAACTGTTGATACCGCGCTGGAACGGCTTGGGGTCGGATTTCGCATAGCGCGAGGCATAGGTGCTGAACACCTGCGCGACGGCGCCGTAGCGCTCGACACTGCGATGCGTTTCACGCTCGAAGAAGCCGTGCTCGCGCATGTACGGCCCGGCTTTTTCTGCGAAGGTTTCCGGCGTCAACGTCAATGCATGGTCGGCTCCCTGCTTGTCGCGCTGTACCGCGATCAGCCGCGCACCGGGCAGGAACAGCGACTGGAAGCGCTTCCAGTCCCGCGCCTGACCGGCCGGCCCGGAAATGACGTCGTAGACCGCGTGCATGATCGCATCCATCGACTTCACATCGGACGGCCGCGCCGCCGGCACGGCGGATGCGGCATGCGCCGGCGATGTCGCGGATTGCTGTGCCTCGGTCGGATGCGACCATGTCATGGCCAGCGCCAGTGCGCCGGTGACCATCAGTGTTCGAATCGATGCTGCCTGCATGAAAGACTCTCCCCGAAAACGGTCCCGCCACGGAACCCGCTCCCTGTGTACGCCATGACGGCGACAAAGTCCCGTGTCATTGGGCATGGGCATCGAGCAGCACACGCAGACCGCGGGTGACGCCCGCCGGGAAAACGCTGTTGTGGGTTTCCCGATCGAGCACGCGCACCGCGCCCTCGAAATGCGCGTAGCCGTGCGACTGGATGCGCTTCAGCAGCGCGCGTGCGTCGTCGATCATGGCATGGCTCGGCGGCGCCTGATTTTCATAGGCGCCGATCACCATGTACACCCGCGCCGGCAGATCCTTGTGCTTCTTCGCGTACGCCGATTCGAGACGGAAGATGGTCTTGTCGTCATACCACAACGAAGGACTGACCAGCACGTAGTTGCGGAACGCGCTGGGCTGCGTCAGCAGCACGTAGGCGCCGAACAACCCGCCGAACGAATGTCCGACGAAGGTGCGGTCGGCAGGATCGGCGCGCCAGTGTTTCTGCACGTAGGGGAACAATTCGGAGGTGATGAAACGTCGGAACGCGTGGCCGCCGCCGGAAAGTTTCTGGACCTCCGGACCGTATCCGCCCTTCAGCGTGTGCGTCGGGGTGTAGTCGCGGGTGCGGTTACGGTGATAGGCATCCATGTCCGAAATGCCGCCCGGATACGCGATGCTGACCACGATCACCGGGGGCATGTTGCCGCGATCGGCGAAGTGGGTCGTCACCGAACTCACGATCGGAAAGGCATAGTCGGCATCCAGCGTGTAGACCACGGGATAGCGCCTTTCCGGGTGCCGCACGTAACCACGCGGCAATGACACATACAACGTGTAAGTCTGGCCGTTGACGTGGCTCTTCAACGTGACGACGCGGGTGTTCGGCAACGAGAACGGCTTCGCACCGGCGTCGTGGAAGGCGAACAGCGCAACGAGGCAGAAAAGGACGACACGGATGCGGTACGGCATGGAAACTCCGAAGCAGCGGCGAAAAGAAGACACCGGCCGATGCTGCGGGCGGGCCGCACAGACTAGGCAGCGGAATCCGTCTCCAGTTCGCGCAGGTAGAACAGGTTGCAGCCGAAATGACCGGTCGCGCCCATGCGGGAAGGGATGCGCCGGAAACCCGATTTCAGATACAACGCCTGCGCCCCGTCCATGCCGGTCAGCGTCTCGATGTAGCACTGACGATACCCGAGCTCACGCGCTGCCTGCAGACAGCGTTGCATCAGCGCACGCCCGGCGCCCCGGCCGCGCAGCTCCGGCAGAAAGTACATCTTGCGCAGTTCGCAGACCGCATCCTTCTCGCCCTCGAGCGCGCCGATGCCACCGCCACCCATGACCCGGCCATCGGACTCGACCACGAAATAAGCCGACCCGGCGACCGCATACGCGGTATGCATGGCGTCCACTTCGGGATCATGGATGGCGAAGCCGGCGCCGCCGGCGCCGAACTCGGGCATCACGGTACGAATGACGTGTGCCATAGCGCGATCGTCGGCGGCGGCGATGGGGCGAATGCGGTAGGACGGGTGCATGGGGACCTGCGTGCAGCGGTACGAGTGGCGGCCGCTCGCGTTCCGCGCGCGCCGGATCCGAAGACTAACGGATTCGCGCAGTGCCTGTCCGCGTGCGCGCCGAGGACGTCGGCTGAGCCCTTGCCGGAGTCGGCACCCATGGCGTCCCGACGCGGCGGTAGATCGGACGCGAACGGAAATGCTCTCTGCCGCGCGGCCCGAACGAACCTGCGTCCTGCTGCACGAGCACCAGCCGATGCCCGTCCACATGACGCCAGAACCACTGCCCCGAGGGCACCGGCTTGCTGGACACGTAGACGAACCGGGCGTCGTAGCGACCATCCGCGCGCGGCGTCGCTTCCATGCCCAGGTTGATCACGAACTGGGATGCCACGGCGCGCCCCTTGTAGTAGGCCGGCTTGGCGATCATCTCGTCGAGCGTGCTGCGCAGCAGACGGTCCATCGCCGGACGCAACGTGAACGAAGGCGCGACATCCGTCACCTTGCCCTGACTGTTCACATGCACCAGCACGGGCAGCACCCGTTGGTTGAAGTGATTGGCGGAAAAAGAGTCGGCCAGCGCGGCGCGGGAAAGCAACGCGGCGGTTACGGCCAGACCTAGAAGGAGCATGCGTTTCATGGAACACCTCGCATCGTTTCGGTGGATCATGGCGAAACGACAGCACTTCGACACCTCCAAAGATAGCACAGCCCGCACGTGCTAAAACGTGCCGAGACAAGGATTTACCGGCTCACCGAATGCGATGCGCAAGGGAACTTCGGCACAACTGGCCACTCCAAGTCCCTGTCCCCACGTTCCCGCTTTCGCCCGGAGTCGGCATGAATCTCGAACGCACGTTGCTGGCCGGCCTGGCCTGCCTGATCGCCGCTTCCGCATGGGCCCAAACACCACCGTCGAAACCGCTCAACCTGGAACTTCCGCCGCAGGACCTGCTTCCATCCGGCGGCCGCACTGCCGCGGCCCCAGCGCATGCAACCAGCGCTGCGCACGCATCCACCTCTACCGACACCACACGCACTGGCGCGCAAGAACACACCGCGTCACAACCGGGCCTCTACTACGGCGACACCAGCGGCCAGGTCGGGCCATCGACCGCGTCCGACGACACGCCGCACTGCGACGACGCCTCCTACAACCAACCGCAGGTCCACGGCAGCGTCGGCGCAGGCGTGATGGCCGGAAACCATGTCGACGGCTCGTATCAGAGCGGCCGCGTGAACATCACGCGCGCCTTCGGAAGCTGCGACCACCCCACCGGCGGTGTGAGCATTTCCATCGGCGTCAGCCAGGGGCATTTCGACGGACCGCACGGCCATCGTTGAGTATCAAGCGTGCAGCACCTGGCCGCATGCATGAACCGAACAACAGAGCGCGATGCAAAGGCGGTACTGCCGAGCCTGTATGCGATCATCGGGCACCCACGCGCCCGACGACACACCTCTGTCCACAAGAACCCGCCATGACGTCACCCATTCCCTCCTACCGCCCGCGAGCCGCCACGCCGCGCCTCTGCGCCGCAGTGCTTCTGTTGCTCGCGCTGCTCCTGTCAATGCCGGCGTCGGCGGCATCGCCGCAGCGCATCCTGTTCATCGGCAACAGCTTCACCTACGGCGCGCATTCGCCGGTCTGGCACTATCGCGCCGGCACCGTGCACGATCTCAACAGCGACGGTGTCGGCGGCGTGCCGGCGCTGTTCAAGCTATTCACCCAGGAAGCGGGTCTGCACTACGACGTCAGTCTGGAAACCGATGCAGGCCAGACGCTGAAATTCCACTTCACGCACCGCGCCAACCGTTTCGACCGCGCCTGGGACCACGTGGTCATGCAGGAATACAGCACGCTCAGCCCGACCCACCCGGGTGACCCGCGTGACTTCCGCCGCTATGCCGGACGTCTTGCCGCCCTGTTCCACCGGCGCAATCCCGAGGTCGACATCCGCCTCCTGGCGACCTGGTCGCGACCGGATCAGACCTATCTCAAGCGTGGGCACTGGTACGGGCAGCCGATCCAGGCGATGGCGCGCGATCTGTACCGCGCCTACCGCAAGGTCGCCGACGGGAACCCGCAGATCAACGGCGTGATTCCGCTGGGCCTGGCGTTCAACCGCGCCATCGCCGAGCATGTCGCCGACCCCGATCCCTACGACGGCATCGCCTTCGGTCAGGTCGACCTGTGGGCCTACGATCACTACCACGCCAGCACCTACGGCTATTACCTCGAGGCGTTGATGGATTTCGGTGCCATCACCGGCAAGGACCCGCGTTCGCTGGGGCGCGGCGAGAAGGCCGCGCAGGAACTGGGCATCTCGCCCGATCAGGCGCAGGCTCTGCAGACGGTCGCCTACCGACAGTTACAAGCGACACCGGCCCGCGACGCCCACCGCTGATTCCCACCCGCGGGCAAAGAAAACCCGGCGCATCGCTGCGCCGGGTTTTCATCTTCGAGAACGAAGACTCGGTCAGCGCGGCAAGCCGCCCGGACCGTTGCGCGTGCCGTTGACCGACGCTTCGACCGCCGCCTCGGCATCGACGATGCCCGCGCCGATCGAGTGCCTGTAGTCACGCAGCGACATCGATGGACGCATGGCCGTCTTGCGCAGAATCGCCAGCACCTGCAACGGCTTCAGCGGACGCAGACCGAGCGCCTTGCGCGCGCTCTGCATCAGCGCCACCGTGCCCGCCACATGCGGCGCCGCCTGCGACGTGCCGGCATAGCCGGAATAGCTGGTGCCCGGCGAGACCGGCGTGGTGTCGCCGTTGTTCAGTGCCTGCCAGACGAAACCGTCGTAGGAAATCACACCCGTGGACGGATCATCGTCCTGGAACACACCGCCACCCGGTGCGGCGATCTCCACCGCCATGCCGTAGTTGGAGTAGTAGGCACGCTTGCCGGTGATACCGGTCGACGCCACGGTGATGACGCCCGGACAGCTGGCCGGCGAGTAGTTGCGCGCATCGTCGTTGCTGTTGCCGGCCGAAACCACCACGACCGCACCCAACTGATTGGCTACGTGCACGGCCCAACCCGTCTGGTCGTAGGTGCGGCAGGTACCGCTGCCGCCCAGACTCAGGTTGATGACGTCGGCCGGATGCTGATTGTCCGGCACCCCGTCGACATGACCGCCGGCGGCCCACACGATGGCATCGGCGATGTCGCTGCTGTAGCCGCCGCAGTGGCCCAGCACGCGCACCGGAAGAATCTTCGCGTTGTAGGCGATGCCGGCCATGCCGCGCGCGTTGTCGGTCAGTTCCGCGCCCGCCGTGCTGGCCACATGCGTGCCGTGCCACGAGCTGTCCTCGGGCGGATTGCTCGCGCTGGTGCAGGCCGACAACCAGGGTTCGGTCGTGGTCCAGTCGCCCAGATCCCAGCCGCCCGGCACGCGGTCATCGGTCGGACGTCCGGAGACAAAGGCGTCGGAAATGAAATCGTAGCCGGCGTCGGCCAGCGAGGTATCGACATCGACGTGCTCGGTGATGCCGGTATCCAGCACCGCGATCACGACATTGGAGCCGTCGGCGATGTCCCAGGCACCATTGACGTTGGCGCCACCGTGGTTGGCGTCACCGAAGTAGGTGATCGCGCCGTCCGGTGCCTTCAGGTGCCACTGATAGAACGGATAGTAGGTGTCGTTCGGCGTGAAGGTCGTCGGCTGGAACAGCGCCGGCGCCTTGATCAGCGGGTCGCGATACATCATCACGTCCGGCGTCACGTCGAGCACGGTCGGGTCGGCGGCGATCTGGTTCATCAGCGCCGCGGCCTCGTCGCGATTGAGCGCGCGCGACGTGCGTACCAGATCCGAGCCGGTTGCCAGCTTGCGCTGGAACGAAGCCGTGACCTTCGTCTTGTCCAGTCCCGCGCGGCGTACGGCACCGTTGATGCCCTGCATCATCACCGTGCGGTCGCTGCGCTGAAGGCTGCCGTTGCTGTAGGTGACGATGAAACGATGATAGGTCCCGGTATCCTTCAGCGCACTCAGGTTCACGCGCGAATTGGATACGGTCGGTGTGGCCGCATGCGCGCTGAATGCGCCTGCCACGGCAAGTGATACGAACAGGAGCGTCCTGGTCGCCAAACGCGTTCTCATGATGAATCCCCTCTCGATGCAAGGGACGGGAGCCGTGACCGGCCCCCGTCGTAGGCGGCAAACTCGTGCAACAAACCCAACGGCAAAAAAGCATGCGTCGAGGCCCCCTCCCCGACGGGCCCGCAGCGGTCGTCCAGACAACTGCGCAACCGGATCTTTCACCGCCCTCGACACTAGAGAACTGGTTCACGAATTCAAGTGTGCCGCTCGCGCTACTTCAGTCGGCCGAAAACGTCACCCTCTTCATTTACCCTGCAAAAACAATTCCCTGCAGGACAAACGTCGAGACTCTATATCGTATGGCCTAGCGCGCATGGACGATGCCGGAGCATTCGGTCAGGCCATATCCGGTAGCGCCTCGGCATCCGGTTCACCCATTTCCAGCCAATCACATGGCTGCAGGGGCCGAAGACCGTGCGCCTGCCGTGCACGATCGCATTGCGAGATCGATTCACCCTGCGACCAGGAAGGCATCAGCTCGCGACAGACGGAAGGACGCTGCACGTAGATCGCACACGATGCGCTGCGGCCAACCTCCCCCTGCAATGCCACGCATCGCGGCTTGCGAAGATCGGTACCGCACATCGCCAGACGATGCGGATCGAGTTTCACTGTCAGTGCGGGCGGCACCTCGCCGCCCAGAAAGGACTCGGCCTCCGACCAGTGGAATGCAACACGATAGAACGCACAGCAGGCGCCGCAGCGCAGGCACGGGTGGCTCATTTTCAGGCATGTCGACCGCACCCCACGGCGCGGAGCGCGGCGGATTCTAGGCGCTTCGCATCGATTTGAACATCCTGCCAGGCAAACCAATTCGAAACCGCTTCGTGAACCGCAAACGACGACCCCGAATCACGGTAGACTTTCCACGGCCCCGAACGGGATTTCCGGTTTGAACACATTTTCGCGCCTGCTGACGGCGTGCATCATGCTGCTCGCATCCAGTGCGGTGTCGCTGACGTACGCCAGGCCGCCGATGCCGCCGCCTCCGCCAGGGATGCCGCCCCCGCCGGGCGCACCGCGATTCCGGCCGCCTCCGCCTCCGCCGCACATCCCGCCGCCTCCTTTGCTCGCCGCGCCGACAAGGCCCGCAGAGCACGACCCCCCGTTGCCCAGCATCGACCGTTTCATGGTCGCGCCGCCGCAGCAAACAGAGCCGCCGGTGTCATCGCCGGCACCGACGCCGAACGGCCATACCAGCGCCCGGACACTCGGCGTAATTGCGGTCCCGGCGCAATCACCCGCCACGGCGACGCCAGCGAACCTGTCCGCTGCCCATTCAACCGCGAATCGCACACCCGCATGGCTGCTGCTGGCCCTGCTGGTTCTTGCCGGAACCGGTTGGCTGCTGTGGCGGCGTAGCCACAGACTCGCGCGCGAGACCGATCGACTCGCACGCCAGCACCGGGCATTGCAGAGTATCCACAAACGCCTGCGCAACGAGTCCGAACAACTGCGTCAGCAGGCTACCAACGACCCGTTGACGGGTGTGCTGAATCGCCAGGCCTTCGCCAGCGGTCTGCGCGAAATGCTGGAGCATCTGTCGCACTACGACCAATCCGTCCATTTGATCGTACTGGACCTCGATCACTTCAAGGCCATCAACGATCGCATGGGCCACCTCGTCGGCGATCAGGCGCTGACGCTGGTCACTGGCGTCGCACACGAGCATCTGGACAGCGCGGATCTGCTGGGCCGTTTCGGCGGCGACGAATTCCTGATCGCCTGCACCGACCACGATCCCGCTTCGGCCGCCGCGCTGGCCGAAGCCATACGCGGCGCCGTCGAGACGGAAGCGGCGCGGCATGAACCTCCGCTGCCCGAACTGACGTTGAGCATGGGGCTGGCGCACGCCGGACCGGACACGGGCTATTCAGCGGATGCGCTCTTTGCGCGCGCCGACGCAGCGCTGTACGAAGCCAAGCGGCAGGGACGCAATCGCGTCGTCACGGCCAGTGACGATCCTCCCGCCACTACCTCCAGGGGCATCGAGCGCCACCTTTGACTCGGCCTCGACCTCCCCCTCAACCGCCGTCGAACGCCAACATCGCCACCACCGGGAAATGGTCGGAGGGATACGCTGCCTTTTCGTGCGTGGTGACGGTATGCACTTCGCGCGGCGTGAAACCGCGCGTGAGAATCCAGTCGATCCGGCGAGCAGGCCGCCCAGTAAACCCATGGAAAGTGCCCGCCGGTCCTGTGCGGCGCTTCGCATGCATCCAAGCATCGTCCAGAGCGCGCGCGAGTCTTGCGTGCAACGCGCTGCTCGCCGCGCTGTTGAAATCTCCAGTCAGCACCACACGCGCCGTCGCCGGCAACCCGGCGATGCACCCGAGGACCTCGTCGGCGCTGCGTCTCCGCGCCTCGACGTCCTGCTGGCGATATGGGAAATGGGTGTTGAAGTAATAGAAAACCGATCCCTCGCCACGCAGGCGGAATCGCGCCCAGGTCACCATGCGCGGATACGGTTGCCCCCATGTCCGGCTCCCCGGCACCCGCGGCGTATCGGAAAGCCAGAAGTCGCCGGACGCCAGCACTTTCAGACGGTCAGTGCGGTAGAACACCCCCATGTGCTCGCCCTTGACGCCTCCTTCCCGTCCCTGGCCGAACCAGGCATAGCCCGGCAGGTGCGCGGCCATGTAGCGGCCCTGCGCCTCGGTCAGCTCTTGTGTCCCGAGCACATCCGGCCGCTGTGCCCGGATGACGCGCAATAACAGGTCGCGCCGCTTGGACCAGACATGGACGCCGTCGCGGGCGACCGGCACACGCACATTGAACGTCATGACCCGCAGGACATGAGCCGTCGAAGCTTCGACAGAAACGGATGCCGCGAGGCTGAAAACCGCGATCAGGACAGGACCAAGAAGACGACAAGGCACACGTGGGCACTCCGAGCTGAAAAAAAGACTTCGCAACAACGACATGGATCCGCAGATCAGGCTGGAAAGCGCTTCTCCACCGGCGTGAAAAGCACATCCGGGACTGGATTTCGAAACACGGTGGCTGTCATACGGACACGGCTCCGCTACACTATGTAATCGTTTCCATAACCGATGCAAGAGCGGTTCGGGGATGCCCGAACCCGGTGGAAACGACTGTCGCCTCGCTCGGCGACTTGATGTCGGTACATGCGCACTGCTGGAGAAATGATGAAGACCCCTTCCCCATCCGCACAACGCCGCAAGGCGCCCCTGTTGAGCGCCGCGTTCGGCTGCGCGTTGACGCTATCCGCTGGCGCGCTCGCCCAGGCTCAGCCCGATGCGCCGTCGACGATCGCCACCCGGCCTTCCAACGCTCAGCTGGCCTCGCCGGCCATTGAGCGCAAGGTCGACGCACTGCTGAAGAAGATGACGCTGCGGGAGAAGATCGGCCAGTTGATGCAGTACAACGACGCCGGCTGCTCTGCCCCCACCACGGCCGACGGTGACAATCCGGCCATGGCGGCCAACCCAACGGCACAGTGCGTCGACGCCATGAAGCTGGCGGCGGACGGCGGCATGGGCTCGATGCTCAACGTGGTCGGCGCCGCGCGCACCGACAAGTTCCAGCGTGCCGCCGTGGAGAAGAGCCGTCTGCACATCCCGCTGCTGTTCGGCGCAGACGTGATCCACGGCTATCGCACCATCTATCCGGTGCCGCTGGGTCTGGCCGCATCATGGAATCCGAAGCTGGTCACGGACCTTTCGCGCATGGCGGCCAGCGAAGCCACCACCGGCGGCGTGCGCTGGTTCTACTCGCCGATGGTCGACATCTCGCGCGATGCGCGCTGGGGGCGCTCGGTCGAAGGCGCCGGCGAAGATCCCTATCTCGGCGCGGCCATGGCGCGCGCCTATATCCACGGCTACCAGGGCGATGACCTGTCCAAACCCGATCACGTGGCTGCCTCGGTGAAGCACTTTGCCGCCTACGGCGCAGCCGAGGCCGGACGCGAGTACAACACCACGGACATGTCCGACATCCGTCTGCGCCAGGTCTACCTGCCGCCCTACAAGGCGGCCATCGAGGCCGGTTCGGCCACGGTCATGAGCGCCTTCAACGCACTCAACGGCGTGCCGGCCACGGCCAACCCATACTTGCTCACCGACATCCTGCGCAAGGAATGGGGCTTCGACGGCTTCGTGGTCAGCGACTACACCTCGATCATGGAGCTGACCCATCACGGCATCGCGCTGACGCCGGCCGAGGCCACGAAGAAGGCCATCGATGCCGGCACCGACGTCGACATGATGTCGCATTACTACGACACCCAGCTGCCCAAGCTGCTCAAGGAGCACAAGGTGTCGATGGCCACCATCGACGAAGCCGTGCGCCGCGTGCTGCGCGTGAAGTTCGCGCTGGGGCTGTTCAAGCATCCCTACGCACGCGGCACCGAGGTGACCCACGCCGTGCCCGCGCACCGCCCGCTGGTGCGCAAGGCCGCCGAGGAGTCCTTCGTCCTGCTGAAGAACGACAAGGTCGGCGCGAAACCGGTCCTGCCGCTTTCTTCCGACGTCCGGACCATCGCCCTGATCGGCCCGCTGGCCGACGATGCCAACCAGATGACCGGCGCCTGGGGCGGCGCGTACCGCAAGTCCGACGTGATCACCGTGCGCCAGGCGCTGGCCGCACGCATGAAGAAGAACGGCGGCACGCTGCTGTACGCCAAGGGCACCGACATCAAGGGCGACTCCACCGCCGGCTTCGCCGCCGCGCGCCAGGCCGCCGAAAAGGCCGACGTGGTGGTGATGGCGCTCGGCGAGTCCGGCGACATGAGCGGCGAAGCCGGTTCGCGCGCCCACCTCGACCTGCCGGGCAAGCAGCAGCAGTTGCTGGAAAGCATGGTCGCCACCGGCAAGCCGGTCGTCTTGCTGGTGTTCTCCGGCCGACCGCTGGTGCTGGACTGGGCCGCCCGGCACGTGCCCGCGATCATGGAGACCTGGTTCCCGGGCGTAGAAGCCGGCCACGCCATCGCCAACGTGCTGTTCGGCGATGTTTCGCCCAGCGGCAAGCTGCCGATGAGCTTCCCCCGCGCCGTCGGCCAGGAGCCGCTGTACTACAACCAGTTCCCCACCGGCCGCCCGCCGGGCAAGGCCGATCTCAGCAAACCGCCGCAGGGTGACACGCGCTTCATCTCGCGCTACATCGACGTACCCAACTCTGCGCTGTTCCCGTTCGGCTGGGGCCTGACCTACAGCCACTTCGCCTACTCCGGCGTGCACGTCTCACGCAGCAAGCTGCCGCTGGCGCAAGCCAACCGTCCGGGCGCAAAGAACTTGGTCACAGCGACCGCGACAGTTAAGAACACTGGCTCGCGCACCGCCACCGATGTCGCGCAATTGTACGTACGCAACCTCGGCGCCAGCGTCGAGCAGCCGGTGCGCAGTCTGAAGGGCTTCCGCCGCGTGACGCTGAAGCCGGGCGAGTCGCGCACGATCACCTTCGAACTGGGCTTCCCGGAACTGTCGTTCTGGAACATCCACAGCAAGCAGGTCGTCGAGGCGACCCACTACACCGTATGGGTAGGCGACAGCTCGCTGGCGAACAAAGAAGCCAGCTTCATCGTCACGCCCTGAGGAGATGCCCGCCCTCGGAACAACGCGTTGAAGCGCTGCGTTCCGGGGGCTGCTTCTTGCGCGCCAACTGCGCTAGGGTGAGAGGCCATCGGCCCGACGGAATCCCCTCGCATGAATGGACGCACACGGCTCTACGCGCTCGCTGCCACGCTGACCTTCCTGCTGATGGGCGGATGCACAGCCGGCGGCGATATCACCCGCCCGATTCCGACCGCCTACTATCCGGCCCCGCATGCGACGCAACGCGTGGTGGTCATGCTTCCCGGTCGCGGCGACGATCTGGCATCGCTCGAGAAACGCCATGCGGCCGCGCTGATTCAGGCCCAATGGCCGGACGCCGACGTGATCCTGACCGGCCTGACCATGCCGTTCTATCGCCAGGGTCACGCACCACAGCGACTCCATGACGAAGTGATCGAACCGCTGCTCGAGGCCCATCCGAAGCGACCGGTCTGGCTGCTGGGGATCTCGCTCGGCGGCATGGGCGCGCTGCTTTACGATCGCCGCTATCCGGAGCAGGCCGCCGGACTGCTGCTGCTTTCGCCGTACCTCGGCGACCGCCCGATCCATCGCGAGATCCGCGCCGCTGGCGGACTCGAATCCTGGCGGCCCGGCCCAGCCGAGCCGATGACGGAAGCGACCTTCCAGCGCGAACTGTGGCGATACCTGCACGGCTGGGCCGACACGCCGCATCGAACGCGCACCGTCTGGATCACCTACGGCGCCAACGAACGATTCCGCAAGCCGATCACGCTACTGAAACCCGTACTGCCGAAGGGACATCTGCTAGAACGCCCCGGGTACCACAACTGGAATCTGTGGAAACCCGCCATCGCTCCCCTGCTTCAGCGCGCCAACAAGGACTAGCGATTCGCCGGTCTCACGCATGAAGCCGATGCCGCACGGTCTTCGACCGGGAAGATTGTGCGGTCCGGGTCAGCGAACGCGGTGATAGTAGACGCGATTGCTGCTGTCGCCGACCTGGGCAGTCATGAACCCTTCCGACGTACGCGTAAGACGGAACCGGGCATCGCTCACGTGCAGATGATCGCCACGGATCCAACCGTCGACATCCTGCCCTTCCGCCGTGGCGCGTACGCGTCCGTCCGGCTCCACCCGCAACACCACGTCGGCGTTGTAGCGATGGTTGTGTCCCAGGAACGTCCCGATTGTCCAATTGGGCACTTCCCTCGCCTCGCCACCGCGATCATACGAGACCGACGCTTCATTCTGCTGCTGCCGATTCTTGATTACTGCACCGAGAATGGCCGCACCGATCAACGCGCCTGCGGCCACCTTGGCCGCATCGTTGCCGTGATGCTTGTCGTGGTGATGCCCGCGATAGTCATATCCGTGATGTCCACCGTACCAACTGACGCGGAACCGGCCCCGGCAACCGTTATCGACCCAAACATGGTGTCGCGTGTAGCCCCAGTCGCGACCTTGCCGACATTGCGCGCGCGATTGCCGATCGTCCAGTTGCACGCGTCCTGCGTGAGGCAGCCTGCAGGTAGTGTGCCGTCCCTTGTTGCTGGAACAAGTCACGAAGTCGTCCGCATGGGCCGTCTGTGGCACGCCGAGTGCCACAACACCAAGGCATGTAATGATCGAGGCCGAAACGAGTATGCGCATGAGTCTCTCCTGCAATGATGGAGTGCGCCCGTTCTACTTGTCGTGCCGCTCCGCCGCCATAGGCAATCGGGGACACGTCGAAAGGCCTAGCGATGCGTTGCGACCCGCCGCAGCCCTCTCCAGACGGGCCGGCATACTCCGATTCGCGTCATCGCACGCTGGCGGCATCTCGCCCTCGCGAAAGTCCATCCTTCACCGCAATCGGGTACGCTCGGCCTCGCACCCGATCGAATCGAACCGTAAAGGAGAACGCACCATGTGGAGAGCCTGCCTGTGCAGCGTGATGCTGCTCGCCGCGAACCTGGCGTTCGCCGGGTCCGCTGCATCGCCCTCGATCAGGAATCTGAGCCATCCGGCACCGCACCGAATGGCCTCCGGCGCCCTCGACGCAGCCGATATGCCCACGCTGCGTCAAGCCGGCGTCAAAGAAATCATCAGCCTGCGCACGCCCGAGGAAACCCCCAGATTCGACGAAGCAAAGGTCGTACGGTCCGCCGGCATGACGTACCGCAATCTGCCGATTCATGGTGCCAAGGGCCTGACGCGCGCCAATGTGGAACGCTTTGACGCATTGCTTCGCCAGGCCGGCGACAAGATCACGCTGGTGCACTGTGCATCCAGCAACCGTGTCGGCGCCATGATCGCGCTGCGTGCGGCCTGGCTGCAGCACAAGAGCCCGGCCGAAGCGCTGGCCGAAGGGCAACGCTGGGGCCTGAAGAGTCTGGCGTCGGCGGTACGCGCCAGGTTGAACGCGCCGACCACGAAAGAAAACTAACGCCATGCCATGAACGCGGATCTGTACGGACACGATCCACGTTCATGACGATCATGCGTATCTATCAGACACCCTGCTCCAGCGCGAAGTCGATGGCCGCGCAAGCTGCCGCCACCTGCGCATCGTTGCACTGTTCCGGCGTGGCGTTCGGGCTGTCCGGATACACCTCGGTTGTGGTGCGGTAGCGGGCGTCCGTGATCCCTGCACAAAGACCCAGCTTCTTCAGCGGATAGTTGATCACGCCCGGCGCGACCACGGACGAGCCGATGATCTCGCCGTTGGCGTCGGCCGGCGCGATGTGCGTGACCTGCGCCACCGCCTCGATGATGGCCTGCTGGAAAGCGGATTGCGGATCTTCGCTATCGCCGACCAGATAGAAGCCGTCGGGAATCTCGCCCGGCTCGTAGGCCACGCCGTCGCGCGCGGCGAGCGCCGGGCGGAATTCGGATTCATCCGTGTCCGTGGTCTCGTGCAGGTCGATATGCAGCACGAAGCGGTCTCGATACGGCGCCACCAGATCCAGCAGCGCGGCCGATTCCGGCGCGGGACTGTTCGCGTGGAAGGACCGATTCGGGTCCAGCGCGTAGGCGTTCCAGCGATGGATGCGCTCGTACGCCCACGGGCTGACGCACGGCACCACCAGCAGATTGATGCGATCCGCATAGGCTTCCGCACGCTGCTCCAGAAACTGCAACGCGCCATGGACGCCGCTGGTCTCGTAGCCATGCACGCCTCCCGTCACCAGCACATGCGGCCGTCCATCGCGCCAGTCACGATTGCGGACGGCGTATAGCGGATAACGGTCCGGCGCGTAGTCCAGACATCCGTACTCGGTGACGTCGAACGCGGCACGCAACGACTCGATGCGCTGCAACACGTCCTCTTCGTAGCTGCGCTGGCGGCGCTGCCGCGACAGCCACTGGGCCTTTTCCTCCGCGCCCCAAGGGCGTCCGGGCGTGCCGATCGGATACGGTGCGGGATGCGTCATGGACGACTCGTTCTCGATGGAAACCAGAGCGCGCCACTGTACCACTGCCGTCGGACGGAGGCCGCGCAAACGCGGCCCCGCCCTTCCCGCTTCCGTCTTTTCAGGGCCGACCGGTGGGATATGCGCTCGGGTACGGCGACAGCAGGGTCGCCTCTTGTCGCATCAGCTCGGCATGCAGGGTCCGGGCAACCTCGACGACACGGTCCTGTGTCAGCCCCCTGGGCAGATCCTGGTCCGGAATCGGCGTCGGGAAGGTCCCGTTGTAAACGACCAGATTCACGTATTCGGTCGGGTCGACGGCCAGGTTGTACAGCTCCCACTGATCCGGGACCGGATCGGGACTCCACGGGTCGCAATACCGCACCAGCTTCCAGTCGCCCGAACGCAGCGCGCGGACATGTGCCGGCTGACACACCGGACCCGGCGTGAGGTCGGGCACAGCGCGCGGCGCCTTGCCACTACGCAGCGCTTCCACCGCAGCGGTGAACACCGCGTACTGCCGCTGCGAGTTGATGTTGTGCGGATCATCGTCGCGCGGCAGCGGCTCGGTGATCATGTCGTCGGTGGCGAACAGCACGCCGAGGCGCTCACGGCCGTCGGGACCGCGGACCGGACCGCCGCCCGCATCGATCACGGCAGTCAGATCCGCGCCCGGCAGCGGCGCCGCGGGATGCGTCTTGGACAGATTGCGCCGTGCGCGTTCAATCTGCTTGTCGTCCGCACCGGCGATGCCCAGCAGCGTCGGAAGGATGTCGATGTGGCTACTCTGCGCATCGATACTCACCGGCTCGACGGCGCCGTTGTAGTGCTTCGAACTGATCACGAACGGCACGTGCACGCTTTCCTGATAGGCCCCGTGCCATTTCTCCATCATCATGCCGTGGGCGCCGCCGTACTCGCCGTGGTCGGAGGCGAACACCACCACGGTGTCGTCACGCAATCCGGTCTCCTCGAGCGTCTCCAGCACCTTCAGGATGTGCCGGTCCACCATCGAGATCATGTAGCCGTAGTACTGCAGGAAACCGGTGGCGGCGGCATCCGCGCGTTCCTGCAACTGGAAGGGAATGGGCACCGCCAGCGTCGCCTTGACCGCTTCCTCGAGTTGCTCGCCCGGATCGCCGCCCAGTTGCTCCGCCACCTGCAGTCCGGTCTTCGCGGCCAGTCCCAGCGCGACCTTGTAGGAATAATCGAACTGCGCGCGCGGCTTGTTGTTGGTCCACAGATCCTCGCCCTGTGTCGCGGACGCGGTCGCGCAGTCCTGTCGGAAACCGGCCGGATTCAGCGGAATATGGAACGTACCGTTGAGCGGCTTGGCGCTGTAGGTACCCTGCTCGGGGACCGGCACCGACAGGCCCGGCCCGTACGGTTCCTGCTCCTGCGGCGGCTCATTCGGTTGCTGCGGCGGAAACTGCGGCTTGAGCATGCGCGGCAGCGTCGGATAGGTGGCGATGTCGTGCGGATTGGTAAACGAACAGACGGCGAAGAACGGTTTCGGCGGCGGCACGGTCGAGACCTCCGGCGCCTTGGCACTGACCGTTCCGGTACTGCGCGCATAGGGCACACCCAGCGCACGGGCGCGCAGGAATGTGCAGGCCAGGTCCGCGAACTGATAGTCGCGATAGGCGCCCATGTTGTTGGTCAGCGAACCATGCGGTTCCGGCCAGGACAGCTCCCAGTCGCCGAAACCGAACCCCTGCAGTGTGTGCTCCGGCGGATCGCTCACATGCCACTTGCCGAAGTAATGCGTGGTGTAGTCGAGTTCGCGGAAGTAGTCGCCGATGGTGGGCGCGCCGTCGGCCTTCAGCCACGGAAAATTCTGCGCGTCGCCGCTCTTGAACAACCCGTCGGTCTGCGTGACGCCGGTGCGCGGACCGTACTGTCCGGTCATGATGCTGGCGCGGCTGGGAATGCATGCAGACTCGGCAATGGTGTGGTCGGTGAACACCACGCCGTGCTCGCGCAGCTTGCAGAAACCGGGGAAATACTGCGCCCACTCGTTGTTGTCGGGATCGATGTCGCCGACGAAATCGAGCACCTGCTTGATGCCCTCCGCGAACCCGCCTTCGGCGCCATCCGTGCCCGGATAGCGCAGCTGGTCGACCATGATCATGAGAATGTTCGGGCGCGACCGGCGCGTATTCACGACCGCTTTCGCCTTCGATGCACCCGAGTCATCGTCGTCCGATGCGACGACCGTCTTGTCGTCCTGCATGTCATCCCTCCGTGGTGTGAATCATCCATTGGTTCCATGCCGCACTGCGCGGACATGACGCCGACGGTACCTGTCGCGCCAGCGTCCGTCCATGACTTTCGCCGGAGTGCGCATCGCGGCACACGAACGCATGAAGCCGGCATGGCGGGATGCGCCATGCCGACGCATCCTGCTGCGTATCAGAGCGAATCCGCATCCAACAGTCGCGGGCCGCTTCCGTCCGCACCCAGTTCATCGCTGGGATTGCGCAATGGGCATTTCTTCAGCGACAGGCAACCGCAGCCGATGCATCCGGTCAACTGATCGCGCAACTGAGTCAGACGCCCGATACGTTCATCCAGATCCTTGCGCCAATGCCGGGACAGACGCCGCCAGTCCTCCACCGTCGGTGTGCGCGCCTGCGGCAGCGTGTCCAGCGCTTCGCCGATGGATGCAAGCGGCAGACCGGTCCGTTGCGCGATGCGGATCACGGCCAGCCTGCGCAGCACATCGCGCCGGTAGCGTCGCTGATTCCCGACATTGCGGCGACTGTGGATCAACCCCTTGCTCTCGTAGAAATGGATCGCGGACACGCTCAACCCGCTGCGTGTCGCAACTTCACCCACGCTGAGCGAGACGGAGTTCGACATGGATTTCACCTGCTTGACCTAAAGTTAACTTGAGGCCGTATCTTGATCCCGACACTAGAGCCGATCAAGCCCGCGCTCGATATCGACCATCGCAACGAGGATCAAGCCATGCATGCCCCGCCTGTCCGGAAAAGAAACGCCCGCACCTTCCTGCAACGACTGCTTCACGCCTACGCGCCGCTGCGCGACCGAGCCATCCTTCTCGATCAGACTTTTCATCTGTCAGCATGGGAAAAATCGCAAGCGCGTTCGGGGCAAGACGGATCGCCCTATGCACCTGTGCAGCTGCAGGAACTGCCGCTGGGCACTTTTCTTGCGTGCCTCCGAAAATTGCAACGGACCGAAAGCGAATGGACGCGGCGACGCATCGAAAAAGTCATACTGGAACTTGCCGAACCACTAAAGAAAGCCGGCGTATTCGAACTCGTCCAGATTACTCACCCCGCTATCGCAGCGATGGTCTCGGACCATCTTGCAGATCTCGAGGCATGATACTCGCCGCATTGTGCATAACCGGAAAATTCTCAATGAGCGCAAGCATGCAATAAAATGCGAGTGCGTCACCGAAGATCCTGGTATCGAACATCATTTTCGAACGCATCGAACATCCTCGACACAAGCACTTCATCCGACCCTGATTTCACATGGTCTTTACGCTCACCGCGATTAACTTATTCGACAAGAATTTCAGCAAAAATTTCATCTACTGATGAAAGGAAGAAACACAATGAATCCAAGGAATGCACTTGTCTCGATTCTCAGTGCCTGCTTGCTTGCAGCCGCAAGTGCCTCATTGGCAACACCTGCAAAACACTCAGCCCTGGATGCGGGGCTGAACAAACAGACCACGGAGCGAACGGAAAGATTACCGTGCATTGATGACTTGTTCGAATTCTTTCCGGGCTACACCGCATACTGCCATGGCATGAACAAATGGCACGCCGGCAGATATCAACAAGGGCTGGACGACCTGAAACGATCCGCAGGCTGGGCCAGCAAGAACGCGCAGTACGCGCTGGGGCTGATCTACTTCAACGGCCATCATGTACCCACCGACCGTGCGCGTGGCCTGGCATGGCTGTTGCTGTCGGCCGAGCGCCAGACACCCCGTCTGTTCAAGAACGTCGCAGCAGTTGCCTTCAAGGTGGCATCGCCGCAGCAGCGCGCGCAGGCCATGAAACTGTATCGACAACTGCTCCCGCGCTACGGTGACGCCTTCGCAGCCCACCGCGCCAGAATGCGCTACACGCACGCCATGCAGCGAGCGATCGGTAGTTGGGCCGGAGATGCAGGAACCCGGGTATGCATCGCCGGACTCACACCGATGGGCGTCGCGGCGCATCCTCCACAAAGCGGCGGTGACGGGGTCCCGGGCACCGAGGGGTCCTGCCCTCCGACCCTCATCGTCAAGGCTAAGCTGCAGAAGGCATCGGACCGATATTTCAAAGGATTGCTTCCCGAAGGACACGTCGACGTCGGCCCGTTGAAGCAGGTGCATGGCCCGAAGCACATCTCACACTGAGCGGCATGCTCGGCGAAGACCTTGCCGCCAGCCGCGGCAAGGTCTCTTCTTCGACTAAGAAGCGACTACTTGCGCGGCGCGATGATCCGACTCAAATAGTCCGGCGTGCCCTTGATGCGCACCAGATGCGGATACTTCAGCCCCTCGTGGTAATCCACCTTCACCGTGCGAATGCCGCCCTGATACTTGAAGGTCAGGCGGATCGGCGCCGTGGCGTCCTTGGCCGCGGCGATGGCGTCCTTCAACGCGGCATCGGAGTAGTCGTGTCCGTTCACCGCGATCAGCGTCGCGCCCGTGCTGACGCCGGCCTTGAAGGCGGGACCGTCCCACAGCACATCGTTGACGGTGCCGTCCTTGTTCATCGTCATGCCGATGGACCAGGCATAGTTGTACAGATGCCGTGCGGACTGTGAACTGTCGTCGTAACGCTGTTCGTACGGACTCTTCTTGTCGGTGTAGACCAGCTTCCAGCCGGCGGCACGCAGGCCGTCCAGCAACGGCGGGTTGCGCGTGTAGGCGTGCGTGCGCAGGAACTTCGCCCAGTCGTACTTCGCCACGCCGTTGAGTGCGGCCACCACGTCGTCGAAGGTATAGGTGTGCGTCACGTAGCTGCCGTTGTCGACGCCGAAGAACGCCCTGGCGAAATCGTCCAGCGACTTGCGGTCGTGCGTCAGCGCGCGCAGCTTGGCGTCGATGGCCAGCCAAACCATCTGACCGGCGCTGTAGTACTCCTCGCTCATCTGCCAGCTTCGATACGGCAGCGGCGCGCGGCGCGCGGCAGTCGGATCGTTGGTGGTGTCCTCCAGCGTGCGCCACTGGAAACCGGGCCGGTCGTGATCGTACTTGGCCGCGACGATGGCCAGCGCGTCGCGGAACTGCCGCGGCGACCACATCCCGCTACGCGCGGTCAGCACGAAGCCCCAGTACTGGGTCTGCCCCTCGTAGACCCACAGCAGCGAATCGCCCATCGGCACATTGAAGTTCGGCGTCCACAAATCGGCGGGACGACGGAACTTGCCGTTCCAGGAGTGCGTGTACTCGTGCGCCAGCAGATCGCGATCCGGCGCGCTGGCCTCCCAGTGGGTGAAGTAGTCGGCACCCAGACCATTCTCGCTGGACTGATGATGTTCGAGTCCGTTGCCGGCCAGATGATCGGACAGCGACAGCAGGAAGTCGTAATGGTCGTAGTGATGCGAACCGAACAGACGGGTCGCCTGCGTGACCAGTGAACGGTGCATCTTCAGCTGTTCGGGCGTGAGCGCGAGATCCTTCGGCGCGTCGGCCACCATGTCCAGATGCACCGACACCTTGGCACCCGGCGCCAGATCCACGCGCTTGAAGTACTTGCCTGCATAGATCGGCGAATCGACCAGGTTGTTGAAGGTCACCGGCTTGAATGTGGTGGTGCCGCCCGACGCCGAGGCGGCGCGCAGCGCGCTGCCGAATTTCCAGCCCTGCGGCAACGTCACGCTCGGTTTGAACGTGATGCGGCGGGTGTAGTGCCCGGCCGGATACAGCGCCATCTTGTTCCACTCCAGCATCAGCATGCGGTCGGTCATCTCGAAACCGCCGTGACGACTGGACAGATACTGGAAATCCGCATCGATCTGCGAGACACCCGCCGGCACGTCGACATGAAAGGCGTAGACGTCGTATTCGTCGCGTGTCCACGTCAGGGGCTTTCCGTTCGCCCGGAGTTCGAGACCGGCCAGCATCGCAACCGGCCCGGTCGGCGAGTGATCGCCGGGAATCCAGGCCGGATACAGCAGCGTCATGCGCCCGGGGCGGACTGGAATCGTCTCGTGCACGCGGAAGATGCCCTGCGCGGTGTCGCGGGCGTCGACATGCAGCGCAATCGTGCCCGGATACGGCGTATCCACGGGCGCGGGAACCTTGGCGCTGTGCGCCGGCTGCGCCTGCACCGAAGCGGCGGCAACTGCCATGCCGGAAATCAGAGCCAGACGAACCAGCACGCGGTGCAGACCGGGCCGACCGGAACGGAAGAAGATGGACATGGAACCCCCAAGGAAAACGCTGCAAAGTGCTCACGTTACCACTGCGCCCGCGACGATGGACCACGCGCCGAACGCTCTGCTCCGCGTGCCAGAAGGCGCAGTGGCGCGTTCAGGTCCGCAGGCGCTGGGAGCGCCCATAGCGGTGCGGCACACACCTCGCGCATGACAACGAGCGCAGATCGACCGACCCGCCTTGCGAACGATCCAACGCTCGCTCAGAGCTCGAAATCCGGATCCACGTCCATGTCGCCACCCTGCTGAAGGTGGTGCTGGAACACGTTCTGCACGTTGCCGTGCGCTTGATGGATCTCGGGAAACGCCATCTGCACGATCTGCGCGCCACGCTGCGCCTGCTCCTGATGCATGACGTCGTGATTGGGCCGCCCGTCCGGCAGCGCGACGAAACCGGGGAAATGCGCATCCGGCGCATCTCCGCGTCGATTCGCGTCGTGCTGCGCCTCGACGCCACCGTGAAACGCCTCGGCGTCCATCAGACCGCGCATGTTGCGCTCGGCCTGCGGCTGGTTGAAGACACCACCGTTGTGAAGTTGCTGCTCCTGCTGGCGCAGGCCGTTGAGGCGATGTCCCTCGCCATGCCCGACACCGCCGAAGCGCACGGCCCCGATCGGGTTCTGCTGCTCGAACCCCTCGGCGGCCTGGAAGAATCCCTGCACGGCGTCGCGCCGCTGGCGCAGATTGGGCACATTCGGCAATCGCTGGATCGCCTGATTCATCTGTGCATCGAAGGGATTCGGGCCGCCCCGATTGTGTCCGGGCATGCCTCGGATCTGGTTGCCCACGTGCTGAGCGGCCTGCCTCGGCGCCACACCGTTGTCGACCTGCCGCTGGAATTCGCCACGTATGCCCTGGCGGATCAGACCATGGGCCAGGACATGATCGCCCTGGTCACCGCCACCGCCGCCACCCTGGAACAGGCCCGGCTGACGCCCTCCGCCTCGACGACCACCGCCTCCGTGCATCGCACTTCCTCCATGGACGCTCAGGATTCTTGACCGGAAGGCGACCGGCGCCGGGCTTGTCCGGACCAGCCGCGATACCGCCTGCGCACTGTACGTACATTCTCGACGCGATCGCAACACGACCGTGTCGTGCGCGATGGAACCCGTCGCCACAGCCTGTCCGAGGTCCTGCGCGGCAGTCACCGCGTCGCGGACGGCTTCACGCGATCGAAGCGGTATCCGTGATACGTCAGCGAATTCGCAAAGCGGGCGTGGTCCGCGAAATGGAAATGCACGACCTCGCCGCCTCCGGTCAACTCGACGCGCAAGGCGTTCCTGGCTGCGTCGTAGATGCCGGCCTTGCTGCGGGCCTCACCGATCGACACATCAAGGTGATCCCCGGATTCGGCCCATCGCATCGTGCCCAGCAGCGGATTGACATACCGCCCGGCGTACGCGCGCAGAGGGTGCGGAAGCGGATGCGCATCGCGAGACCGCTGCACGCGCTGATGGGCGCGCAACGCCCGATCGAATTTCGCCTTGCGCTGCTGCAACAGGCGGAACTGCGCGTCATGCTCCGCACGAGCCTGCTTGCGCGGGGCGCCCAGCCGGTCGTAGATGTAGTCGGCCATTTCATCGGCCGCGTACGGCACACCCACACCATTGGTCAGCACCACCACACCGATACCGGTGTCGGGCATGAACGACACATGCGAGCGATACCCCGCAAACGCACCGAAACGATGCACGAGAATGTGCCCCGCGTAGGTGCCGAGATCCCATCCGTATCCCCAGCCGAAGCGATGATACGGGCCGAAGTCGCGATCCTGGCGGGCGTGCTCGACATGCATGGATGCAATCATGCCGGCCGGAAAGATGCGGCGGCCATCCAGACGACCATCCGCCGCGTTCACGGCAACAAACTTCGCCAGATCACGCGCCGTCGTGAAATAGCCGCCCGCCGCATGCAGGTTTGCGTCCGCCTTGGCCAGCCGAATGCGTCGGAAGCCGTGACCGTCGGCTTCGTGCGGCATCGCGATCTGCTCCCCCCGCAGCGTCGAGACCCGTGCCGTGGTTTCGCGCATACCCAAAGGCTTCAGCACGTCCGCGCGCACGACCGCCTTCCAGCCATGATTCACACCGGGCGCCAGCGCCATACCGAGCAGGTTGTACGGAAAATTGCGATAGACGAAGGCATGCCCCGCCTTGGAACGGCCACAATCACGCATCAGGCGCATCAGCTGTGCCTGCGTGAACACACCACTGAACGCCGTGCGAAACACCACCGGCATGCAGGCACCGAGACCGTCGGTCATGCTGAGCAGTGATCGAATCGTCACCGTGTCGGCCTGCAACGGCGGCTTGAAACGCAGGCCATGCAGATAATCGGTGATCGGCGCATCCAGACGCATCGCACCGCGCGCCACTTCCCGCATCACCGCCGTCGCAGTCAGCGCCTTGGTGGTGGAGGCGATGTAGAACCGTGTCCGGTTGTCGACTTTTCGTCCGCTGCGCGAGTCCGCCATACCGAAACTGGCCGCATACACGACCTTGTCGCCACGGGTCACGGCGATCTGCATGCCGGGGAAAAAGCCGGCATCGAGCAGACGTTTCGCATACGCACCGACATCCGTGCGCCAGTCGGCTCGATGAGAGATGGACACAGCGGCCGTATCGGAGGAACGGTCGAAGTGCGACGAGGCACGTGGCGCAGCCGCGACGAACATGGGCACCGCCAGCAGGCCGAGCCATGCTCCGAACCACGGAGCAATGCGTTGAGTCATGGATGAAATCTCCCTTGCGTCTGCCGAAGGCCGTGCACTTCGATAGCGCCCGCCGAGGCTCAAGCGGCGCAGCATCCCGAACGCTGCGCTTCGCCCACCACAGATACCGTCGCGAGTGCGATGGTTGCAGACGCACCGGGCATGAACCGACGCGCAGAAAAGAATGCAAGCCTCGGGATGGGTTCATCCACATGCGGCATTTCAACCTTCGATGCATGTCCAACGGGGACTTGCGCAGCGTATCCATCGCAGGGGCATCCGCTTGTCGCCTGGAGTGCACGAACGCGCCCCCACGCCCTCGCGCAGGAAGCCCCTCACGCCGCGGGCCAGTCCGAGGCATCCAGCGTGTCGCGCGCGGCATGCCAGGTGGCGTAGGCCAGCCACGGCATGACCAGTCCCAGTCCGACCACGGTGACAAAGCCCACAAGCGTCAACACCACGATCAACAGCCCCCACAGCAGCATCACACGCTTGTTGCGCAACACGGCATTCAGGCTGGACACGCAAGCCGTGACCATGTCGACGGAACGATCCGCGATCAGCGGCAGCGACACCACGGAGACCGCGAAGGTGAACGCGGCGAACACCGCGCCGATCAGTGATCCGATCGCCAGATATTCCATCCAGCCTGCGGCAACGCCCTTCTGCACCGGCACGAAAGCGGTCAGCATCATGCCCGCCCGCGACCACACCAGCATGATGACGAGCTGCACCAGCGCGAAGATGCCGGCCTGCCCCATCACGCGCCGCGCCACGGTGAAGGAATCACGCAGTCGTGGCCGATGCCCCGCATGCAGCGCGCGGCTGACCGAATACAGTCCGACGCCGATCAGCGGCGCCACGTACACGAAGCCGGAAAGCAGCAGCGCCAGCAGTGCGAAACGACCCAGCCGCCAGGCCAGCAGCGACACGACGGCGCTGACCAGCACGATCACCATGCCGAAGAATGCGGTCAGTCCCGGCGCCCGCCGCACATCCCGCCAGCCGGCGCGCAGCCAGCGCCAAGGCGCGGACCACGTCAGACGCCGGCAAGGCACCACGAAGGGACGTTCGGCTTCTTCGCGCATGACGCATCCTCGACGGAATCGGCGAACAAACTATAGCCAAAGCCGAAGGAACCCGGACAACGTCTCGCCCGCCTGCTCCCCCAGAGCGTGACGGAGAAACCACGCCCAGTCTGTCACCGTACGCTCGCGGCATGCACCGCGTTCGGAGCCGGAATCTCGGTGGACCACTCCGAACGTTCCTCGGTGAATGCGACATCTTCGCGCCGCGCCACCACCGATGAGACGACCATCCGCAGCGGGCCGCTCCCTGGCCGGCGCCAGGTAATGCGCTCGCGCCCTGAACACCCGCGAATCGGCAGTGGTTTATGCTTGAACGGATATGTCGACGCCTCAGCCATGGGGCGCTGCACCCTGCAACACATCCAGGACACCATCTTGCTATCGCTCAACCGCGCCTTCTCGAACCAGCCCAAGGGCACCGCAGCTCTGTTCTTCATCCAGACGACCTCGACCCTGAGCTTCGCCGTGCTGTACTCGACGCTGGTTCTGTACACCACCAAGCATCTGCACTTTCCGATCAAGGAAGCCACGGAGATCATGGGTGTGTTCGGCGCGTTCAACTACGGCCTGCACCTGTTCGGCGGGTACCTGAGCGGCCGCTTCCTGAGCAACCGCAATCTGTTTACCGGCGGCATGGTGCTGCAGGTCTTCGGCTGCGGTCTGATCGCGCTGGGCACCTCGGCGATGCTCTACTGGGGACTGGCGCTGTTCCTGACCGGCAGCGGCCTCAATGTCACCTGCATCAACATGATGCTGACGCAGCGCTTCACGCCCGACGACACGCGACGCGAAGGTGCGTTCCTGTGGAACTACGCCGGCATGAACCTGGGCTTCTTCATCGGCTTCACCGTGGCCGGTCACTACCAGCTGACCAGCAGCTACGCGAGCCTGTTCCTGTTCGCGACCCTCGGCAACCTTCTCGCCATCGCGCTGGTAGCGCTGAACTGGAAGACCCTCGCCGACCGCAACACGCCGCTGCTGGACGCATCGCGTCGCGCCTACGCGGGCCGTTTCCTGGTCGGTGCCGCCATCCTGGTCGGGCTGGTGCCCGTGGTCTGGGTCCTGCTGCTGCACCCCGGTTCGACCGAGACCCTGATCAAGGGCATCTGTGTCGCCGTGGCCGCCGGTCTGGTCTATCTCACGATCCGGCATCGCGACCGGCTCGAACGCAATAACATGTGGGCCTATCTGATCCTGGCGCTGGGTTCGCTGGTGTTCTGGGCGCTGTACCAGATGGCGCCGAGCGGCCTGCAACTGTTCGCGGTCAACAACGTCGACCTCCACGTGTGGGGCGTCACCATCGCGCCGCAGTGGATCCAGAACATCAACACGGTCGTGATCGTGGTCGGCGGGCCGCTGATGGCCGCCTGGTTCCAGCGTCTGCGCGCGCGTGGATGGAACGTCGACATCCCGGCGCAGTTCTCGGTGTCGCTGCTGCTGATGGGACTGGGTTTTCTCGCTCTGCCCGCAGGTATCTTCTTCGCCGACGGACAGGGGCTGGTCGGATTCGGCTGGCTGTTCGGCAGCTATGTCCTGCAGAGCATTGGCGAGCTGCTGATCTCGCCGATCGGCTACGCGATGATCGGCAAGCTGGCGCCGCGCAAGTACCAGGGCATCATGATGGGCAGCTGGATGCTGGTCACGGGACTGGCTTCGCTGTACGCGGGCGATTTCTCCGGCATGATCCCCGAACCCGACGGCGCCACGGCGCTGGCGACCGACCCGGCCTACGCCAGCCTGTTCGCCAAGCTGGGCGGCGGAAGCCTCGCCGTCGGCATTGCCCTGATCGTGCTGATCCCGTTCCTGCGCAAGCTGATCCGCACACGCAAGCGCGATGCCGCGGACATGTCGGCCGAGGCCGTGCCCGCCCACTAGCGCGTCGGACGCACACGCCACGCTATTGACGCCAGCAGCGAAAGAATGATTCCTTTCGCTGCTTCCCTGCCCGACTTCGGGTTTCCACGACACCGCAAGGACTCTGCACGCCCCCATGCTCAGCATCGAACAACGCATTGCCGAAGACATCGCCGCACAGGCCGCCCAGGTGCGCGCCGCGGTGAACCTGCTCGATGACGGCGCCACCGTCCCCTTCATCGCCCGCTACCGCAAGGAAGCCACCGGCGGCCTGGACGACACCCAGCTGCGCCTGCTGGAAGAACGCCTGCGCTACCTGCGCGAACTGGAGGACCGGCGCGCGGCGATCCTAAGCAGCGTCGACGAACAGGGCAAGCTGACCGACGCCCTGCGCGAGCAGATCGAAAGCGCCGAGACCAAGGCGCGACTGGAGGATCTGTACCTGCCCTACAAGCCGAAGCGCCGCACCAAGGCGCAGATCGCGCGCGAGGCGGGCCTGGAGCCGCTGGCGCAGGCGCTGCGCGAAGACCCGTCCGTGGCACCGGAAGCACGCGCCGAGGCCTTCGTCGACGAAGAAAAGGGCGTGGCCGACACCAAGGCCGCCCTCGATGGCGCGCGAGCGATCCTGATGGAGACCATCGCCGAGGACGCCGCCCTGGTCGGCGAACTGCGCGACTGGCTGTGGGACGGCGGCACGATCCGCGCCCGCGTGTTCGAGGGCAAGGAAGACGAAGGCGCCAAGTTCCGCGACTACTTCGATCACAGCGAGGCCATCGCGCGGATTCCCTCGCATCGCCTGCTGGCGCTGATGCGCGCGCGCAACGAGGGCATCCTCGAACTGGAACTGGTGCCGCCGGGCGCGGACGCCGAGCAGGGCCACGCCGCCGGCGAGGCGCGTGTCGCCCTTCACGCCGGCATCGAAAACCAGGGCCGACCCGCCGACGCCTGGCTGGCCGACACCGTACACTTGGCCTGGCACGCGAAGCTGCACCTGCATCTGAAACTGGACCTGTTCGGCCGCGCCCGCGAGGCCGCCGAAGACGCTGCCATCTCGGTGTTCGGCGACAACCTCAAGGACCTGCTGCTGGCCGCGCCAGCCGGTCCCAAGGCCGTGATGGGCCTGGACCCGGGTATCCGCACCGGCGTCAAGGTGGCCGTGGTCGACGCCACCGGCAAGGTGCTGGACACGGCAACCATCTACCCGCACGAACCGCGCCGCCAGTGGGACCAGTCCATCGCCGAACTGGCGCGTCTGTGCGGCAAGCACAAGGTCGCCCTGATCGCCATCGGCAACGGCACCGCCTCGCGCGAGACCGACAAGCTGGCCGGCGAACTCATCAAGAAACACGCGGCATTGAACCTGGCCAAGATCGTGGTCAGCGAGGCCGGCGCCTCGGTCTACTCGGCCTCGGAGACCGCCGCCCGCGAATTTCCCGATCTGGACGTGTCCCTGCGCGGCGCGGTCTCCATCGCGCGCCGCCTGCAGGACCCGCTGGCCGAACTGGTCAAGATCGAACCCAAGGCCATCGGCGTCGGCCAGTATCAGCACGATGTCAACCAGGCCAAGCTGGCGCGCTCGCTGGACGCCTGCGTCGAGGACTGCGTGAACGGCGTCGGCGTGGACGTGAACACCGCCTCCGCGCCGCTGCTCTCGCGGGTCGCCGGCCTGTCGCCGAGCGTCGCCGAGAACGTCGTGCATCACCGCGACGGCCACGGCGCCTTCCGCACCCGCAAGGCGCTGCTGGACGTGCCGCGTCTGGGCGAGAAGGCCTTCGAGCAATGCGCCGGCTTCCTGCGCATCGGCAACGGCGATAACCCGCTCGACGCCAGCTCCGTGCATCCGGAAGCCTATCCGGTGGTCGAACGCATCGTCGCCCGCTGCGGCCGCGAAGTGCGCAACCTGATCGGCGATGCGCCCTTCCTGCGCAATCTGAAGCCCGAGGATTACACCGACGAACGCTTCGGCGTACCCACCGTGCGCGACATCCTGAAAGAGCTGGAGAAGCCCGGCCGCGACCCGCGCCCCGAGTTCGTCACACCCTCCTTCGCCGAAGGCGTGGAAGAGATGAAGGATCTGACCGTGGGCATGGTGCTGGAGGGCCGCATCAGCAACGTCGCCGCCTTCGGCGCCTTCGTCGACATCGGCGTGCACCAGGACGGACTGGTCCATGTTTCGGCGCTGTCGCACCAGTACGTCAAGGACCCGCGCGATGTGGTCAAGGCCGGCGACATCGTCAAGGTGAAGGTGATGGAGGTCGACCTGGCGCGCAAGCGCATTGGTTTGTCCATGCGTCTGGACGACGTGCCCGGCGAGTCGCGCAGCCAGCGTCCCGCCCGCGAGGATCGCCCGCGCGGCAAGGGCGCGCGCAAGGGTTCGCCGAAACCCGCCGCCGCACCGGCCAACAATGCCCTGGCAGCCGCCTTCGCCCGCGCGAAGAAGGACTGAGCCGGCGGCGCATGACTCGGAGCCGGGGGATGCCCATCCCCGGCTCCGCACCGCCCCTTTCTCTCGGCGCATTTCGTCCCTATATCCGGGGAAAGCCCACAGGGAATGGTCGTCATGAGCACCCCGCTGCATATCGTTTGTCCGCATTGCGAAGCCATCAACCGCGTACCCGCCGACCGGCTGGACGCCGCGCCCACCTGCGGGCGATGCCATGAGGCGCTGTTCCAGGGCGCGCCGCTGGCGGTCAACGAAGCGGCGTTCCAGAAGCATCTGACGCGCAACGACATCCCCGTGCTGGTGGACTTCTGGGCCACCTGGTGCGGTCCCTGCCGCATGATGGCGCCGGAATTCGCCAAGGCCGCGTCGCAACTCGAACCCCGGGTCCGCCTGCTCAAGGTCGACACCGATGCCGAGCAGAACCTCGGTGCCCGTCACGGCATCCGCAGCATCCCCACGCTAGCCCTGTTCCGGGGCGGACGCGAAATCGCGCGCCAGGCCGGTGCGATGCAGGCTGCCGGCATCATGCAGTGGGTGCGTGGCCAGATAATGTAATCACGCTGAAGCGTCCGCAGTTCCAATCAATGGTTGAAAAAAGTCACCTTTGGAGCGCCTGCCACACGAATATCTGCAGACTCCCGATGCAAACAAAGAACTGCGCGCACATTCGACCGTATCGAATCGGGCCAGTAAATGGTCGTTTTTCGACGCTTCCGTGAAACGCCTCCTGAGGATTCAGTGATGCACGTATCTGAAGGTTCGCACCAACCCCCTTTTCGCTTTCGCGGTCCAGTAACTCAGCAGGCCGCCAAACACCACCGCACCGCCCGCCATGGCCAACAGCGCGGAGAGCGAATAGGTCGCGAAATACAGCCATGCCATGAGCGCGGCGATGCCACCAATGACCGCGCCAATCTTGAACGCCGTCGCCATTTCATCCTGCGTTGCACCGTAGACCACGCTTCCCTGACATCCTACGCAAACCACCGCACCGGGATTAATGGCCGTCTTGCAAAGACTGCATATCTGCACACCTGCGTTCATCGATAGTCCCTCGACATCCGTATCCACCGACCAAATCAGCCGGTCCTGACTACGCTGAACACCATCCTCTCTTAAATTCTTCGTCAGGATCAATTCGTTCGGTGGCTCTCACCATCACGGTACTGGTGCAGAAAATTGGCCACCGGGTAGCACACCGGTGGCGACCGGTTGCTGAGCACGATGATCGTCTCGCCCGTTTCCGGGTAGGTGCGCACGTCGTTGCACATGCCGTCGCCGCTCCCACCGTGACCCCAACGGAAATCGCGACGGGGCCTTCCAAGACCGTACCCGGTGGCGAAGAAACCGAGACCCATGTAAGCGCGATAAGTCCGCGTCGCCTTCGCGAACAGGGCATGCGGAATCAACTTTCCAGTCTGCAGGGCGCGCACGAAGCGGTACATGTCACGCGTGGTCGAGACCTCGCCGCCGGCCGGAAAGCCGTGCTTTGGCTCCGTCGCGCAGTTGGGCACGCGCTTGCCATCGACCGTCGAGTAGCCGACCGCGAGCGAGGGGTCGTGCGTGGTGCAATGGACGAATCCCGTCTGCGTCATGCCTGCCGGCTTGAAGACATGCCGGCGCACATAGGTTTCGAAGTCCTCGCCCGAAAGCACCTCGACCATGCGTCCGAGCACGACATACCCGAAGTTGCCATAGACCAGTTTGCTTCCCGGCTTGAACGCCGGCGGACGCCGATCGCCCAGCGCCAGCATGTCGGCAACGTTGTGCACGCGCGCACGATTGGCCGCGTTCTCGATACCAAACAGCGGAATGTCGCCAGCGCCGCCGGTATGGGTCAGCAATTCGCGGACCGTGACCGTGTTGGCGAACGTCCGGTTCGGGTAATGCTTCAGCACATCGCCGACGTGCGTGTCGAATGAAAGCCGATGCGCGGCAATCAGCTGAAGAATCGCCACCGAGGTGAACATCTTGCCGGCCGAGGCCAGATTGAATCGCGTGTCCACGGTCACCGGATCGCTGCGTTCGGCATCACGTTTTCCGTAGGCCTTGTCCAGCAGCACGCGTCCGTCGCGCGCAACGAGCACGACGCCCGAGAACCGATCCGCATGCGTCAGACCGAGAGCGAAGCCGTCCAGACGCGCAAGCGCCGTTGCATAGGAAGCATTCGCAGCCTCACAGGATGCCGGAGCCGCCTGCGTCGGACCGAATGCGACGACGAGCAGACCCGCGAGCCATCCTCGACTCACGCGGCAGCGCAATGCATACAGAATATTCATGGATGGTTCCTCGTGTGCAGAAGATGCCGGCCCCACGCTCCGGCTGGCGACAACCCTGGGCCGTCGCGGGTGAGTCGACGCGGCTGAAGACAACCCGATCCGGCCGGGCATCGAAGGCCGGGTCGAGACATGACAGGACGAAATCAGCGATAGCGGAACGCTCGCGTCACGATGCCGTGACGGTCGACTACCAGCGTCATGGTTTCGGTTCCGTGTGCATGCCGTACGGTGTAGACGTCATCGCCGAACCGATTGACCCCGGCGAAGGCATAGGACTGGACCGGTCCGAGCTTGGCGAGATAAGCCTCGCGCGAAGCTCTCTGCTGCACGCGGGCGCGCGCCAGGCCGGCGCTCATGCCGGCGCCATTGTCGGGATCGCTGAGCAGCAATTTCAGCCCCTTCAGACTTCCAGGGTAGGGTTTCTGCGCCTTGATGCGCGCGGCCAGCCTGGCCTCGATACGATCGGCTTCGGCCTTGTCCGTGCGCTGCACGTCCAGCACGACATGGCCCTTGTATTCAATCTTCAGCCGGTTCGCGCGACCCTTGGCGCCCACATCGAAGTGCACGACAGCGGGCTGTCCCTGCACGGCAAAGCGATTTGCACCCAGCGGCACCGCATAGAACGGCTTGGGCGCGGCCGCCTGCGCGCTGATGTCGAACTTGAGACCCTTGTCGGCCTGCGTGACCACGACCCGCGAGATCGCGCTGACCTTGTAGTACCCCACATAGCGGTCCAGCACGGAAGGCGTGAGCGTGACGATGTGACCCGTCCCCGCCGGAACGCTTTCGGGCGGCGTGACCTGCGCGGCGAACGCCGCCATGCCGAACGATACGCAAGCCAGCGCCAGCACGGTCAGCCCCGCCCACTTTCGCGGCTGCGCCAGCATGATCTTGATACGCTGTTCGAGGAAGGAACACGATTCGAACATCGCCGGAACCAGCACGATGCGCGACACCTGCAGTTCGCCCACGTGGATCAGCGTTTCGCAATATTCGCCGAGATTGCCGCCGTTACGCAGCACGCGCGCATCGCAATCGACTTCGATGGCGCGACGCAGACGGAAGAACTGCCACCAAAGCAGCGGATTCCACGGCATCAGCGCCACCAGCGTCACAGCCAGCACGACTAGCTGCGGATCGCGGGCGTCCAGATGGCTCCGTTCGTGCACCATCACCGCACGCTGCTGACGCTCCGGAACATCCAGCAACCACGCAGGCACCACGATCTGCGGTCGCAGCAACCCCGCCACGGCGGGTCCCACCTCGGACGTGACCAGCACCCGTTCACCGCATACCGTGCGCTCGGACCACTCGCGCTTGCGGCGGCGCAATTGCACGGAGCCGGCGATGAGCACGATGAACATCAGCAGCGACATGGCCATCCATCCGCCGCGGATCATCGTCGCGACATGATCGACCGCACCGTACGGCTGTCCTCCGCCCAGGTGGACCAGCAGCGCCGGCATCGGTATGGACGTCACATCACGCAAGACGATGGGAGGTCGCATCGCGCCCGACCGAAGCATGCCCGGCAAGTGGAACGACACCGAAGCCATCAGCACGGGCAACACCAGCGATCCGACGAGCGCGCCCAGCCAGAACCAGCGCGTGGCCCGATGACGCACCCGCGAAGCGCGTTCCGCAGCCAGCGCCGCGGCGCTCAATGCGATCGAGACCAGGGTCGCATACATCATCCAGGCGATCATTCCGGCTTCTCCTCGTCCGCGTGCTCGGCCAGCATCTGGCGCATGCGCCGAATCTGCTCAGCGCTCAGCTTCTGCTCCGACACCAGATGCGAAAACAGCAATTCGGCGGAGCCCTTGAACAACTTGTCGGTCAGATGCTGCACGGCATTCTTGCGCGCGGCACGTTGCTGGACGCTGGCGAAGAAGCGATGCCCGCGTCCGACGGCCTCGTGGCCGACGAACCCCTTGGACTCGAGCGTGCGCAGCACTGTCAACACGGTGGTATAGGCCAGCGGATCGGCCAGACGTTCACGCACTTCGGCTACGGTCGAGGGGCCGCTCTCCCACAGCGCCTGCATCACGTCGGCCTCACGATCGGTGAGGGAAATCTTCACGGCTCCACCCCTATCTACTATATATTTAGTAGATGGTAGAGCGAAAAACGAACCTGTCAACTACAAATATAGTAGATCGCATCAGACGCGCAGATAGACGGAGCATGAAAGCGGTTTGCGGGAACCGCGCGAGCGTCGCGACAACTTCGTGTCGCCGGCCGCAGTTCCGCCCTACCCGACTCGAGCTAAATCATGCATCCCCTGATGCGTACGCGGGCAAACACCCGAATCACCCCGAAGCCCGATGCGCGCTGACACGCGGCGTCACGGTGATCTCGACGTCGAGCTCCGGCAAAGTTTTCGGCAATTGGCCCGCTTTGAGCGACTGGATGAAGCGATTCGGATCGCAGGTGAAACGCACACGCTGGGGCTGCCGGATCATTTCCGCACGATGCGCGGCAAGCTCGAATGCGAGCAGTTCATCCAGATGCGGAAGTAGATCCTTCTCGGCCAGAAACTCGGCGAATGCCCGCGCCTCCTCGGACATGAACGCCTCGGGCGCATGCAGGCTCCAGTGCGTCTGCAGCAATGCCTTGAAGCCGTCCTCGCCGCGCGCCAGCAGCAGATAGCGCGTGGAAAGCGGCAGCGCATCGGCAATCGTGCCCATGCGCACTGCATCGACCAGATCCCGGTAGATGCCGACAGCCGGATCATCGATGGGTGCGTCGACCGATGGCGCACTGCGATCTACCGCGTGACGGATCTGCGTGCCCCACATTTCCGGAGACGGAAGCGCCGCATCCCCCACGGACAGTACATCGCATTCTTCACGTGTGATGGTCTCGGTCGAAGAAGCGACGCAAGCGCTGCCACGAAGCGACCAGGTCTCACGCAAAACACCGCCGCACCGGACCAGATCGTCCACATCGAGACCGGCATGAACCAGATAGTCCGGCACGATCTCGAAGACCAGCGCATGAAGCGCGGGCAACTGCGGCACGACACGCCGGGCCAACGCCAGAAGCTCGTCCGGCGGCAGGTCGGAATGTGCATCCAACCAATACCCCTTGTAGGGCTGTCCACCGGCCAGATGCATCTCCCACACTCGCTCGAGCGGCAAGCCATCCACAACGGATGCCACGGATTGCCGACCGTTGCGCTCGTTGGCCCAGATGTTGTGCAGATCGAGCAGGATGCCGCAGTCGGCGCGTTCGGCGATCGATCCCCAGAACTCGCTGTCGGGCAGTTCTCCCGGTCGCGGGCGCAGATAGTTGACGCCCGTCTCGAAGGCGAACGGCAACCCGAAGTCATCCTGCAGACGTCGTATGTTGTCGACGATCGTGTCCACGGAAGACCGCGACTGGATGGGCGGCATCAGGAAACCCAGGGCACGCCGATCTTCGCCGCAGCCGGTCGTCTGCAGACTCGCATGCTCGCTCCACCAGGCCGGTTTCAGACGATCGAAGGTCGCCCGCAGCGCGGGGAGATTTCGCGCGTCGGACGGCGTACTCCCGCCCACGGCGTAACCCACGCTGTGAACAAGCACGGGACGACGCTGGGCGCACAACTGCTCGAAAGCACCCTCGTTCAATCGGAACGGCTCGTTGCCGCGCCCGTCGTCCCGCGCTCCGGCTTTCGTCCAGAACGCCTGGGGCTCGACCTCGATCAGGTCCCAGGCGTCCAGACTCGACGCAATCGTCGCCTCGAGTCCCGGCAACCAGACGATGCCGACACCGAGATCCGGCAGGTTCACCAGCCGCGGGGAGCCGACTCGTGGATCTGACCCTTGATGTCGACCACGAAGTTGCGTGTGATGTCCCAGCGGATGTCATGCCCGGATGTGCAGGCTGCGCAGCCGAGGCGGCCGAGGATGTCCTTCTGGATCCCGGCGAACTTCTTGAAGTCGAAAAGGATTTCGGCGGGCACGCTCACCCGCACGATATTGTCTTTCTGCGTCGCAAGCGCATGTTTCATTTCGATACCCATGTTCGTGTCTCCTTGTGCTCGTTGCCTGTCCTGAGAACCTTGGCGAACTGCGCTGCCGTGACCATGGTCGACGCCGCATCGGCTTGCGACCGCGATCATGCAGGCAAGCAAAGACACTACGCTGATGACTCGCCACAACAACCCGCAGTTGGTCGTAGGAGGACTCCTACACGGAAACGGCTTGGACCGGCTCGCCGCCAGGTCGAACGAGGTCGGCCCGACATGTGCGGACACGCAAAGAAATCACTGTTTCCTTTGCACCGGAAGTGCCCGCCCGGCTCCGGAAGTCCACGCCCACTTGCAAAAAGGCAGCGTGCGTTCCCATAGTGCAGAAACGCCGCCGCAAACATCGATGGCGCGCTCCGACCACGAGGACTCCCCATGAGCAAAGCGACCCTGCGCTCGGCCCTGCTTGCGCTGGCCTGCATCTATTCGGCAACCCTCCTTGCCGCCCCCCCCTCCGACATCCGTCACGGGAACGTCACGCCCGACATGATCCAGACCGGATCGGACATTCCCGATCACTGGAAACAGCCGGAGGGCAACTTCGACTACGTCAAGCGCGAAGTGATGATTCCGATGCGCGACGGCGTGAAGTTGCACACCGTGATTCTGATGCCGAAGCACGCGAAGAATCTGCCGATCATCCTCAACCGCACGCCGTACCAGGCCGACGGCTGCGCGCCCAACAACAGTCCGCACATGGTCGACGCCGTGTGGTCGGGCCTGAAAGACTTTGCCAACGGCACCTTCATCCTGGTCTGCCAGGACATCCGCGGAAAGTACGGCTCGCAAGGCAAGTACGTGATGACGCGCCCGCCGCGCGGCCCGCTCAATCCGACCAAGACCGACGACACCACCGACGCCTGGGACACCATCGACTGGCTGGTGAAGAACCTGAAGCAGTCCAACGGAAAGGTCGGCATGATGGGTTCGTCCTACGACGGCTGGACCGTGGTCATGGCCCTGCTCCACCCGCATCCGGCACTGAAGGTCGCGGTGCCGGAGAGTCCGATGATCGACGGCTGGATGGGCGACGACTGGTATCACTACGGTGCGTTGCGCCAGATCAACCTGGACTACTTCACCGGCCAGATGACCGCGCGCGGCTCCGGAAAATCCGTTCCGCGCGAGAATTACGACGACTACACCAACTTCCTCGATGCCGGTTCGGCCGGGGCCTATGCCGACGCCCACGGTTTCAAACAACTGCCATGGTGGAACCGCTTCGCCGCACACCCGGCCTATGACGCCTTCTGGCAGCTGCAAGCGCTGGACAAGCAGGTTGCCAAGCATCCGTCCAGCGTGCCCACCATGTGGCTGCAGGGCATGTGGGACCAGGAGGACATCTACGGTGCCGTGCATGCCTGGGAAGCACTGAAAAAGGCCGGTCACGGCGCCAACAATCACCTGGTGATCGGCCCGTGGTGGCACAGCCAGATCAACCGCGACGGCTGGCACATGGGCCCGCTGAAGTGGCCGGGAAACACCACCGCGCAGTTCCGACGGAATGTCATGATCCCGTGGTTCAACCACTATCTGCGCGGCACGCCGCTCAAGCACTCGCTGCCCGAAGCGATGATCTACAACCCGGTCGAGAAACGCTGGGACCGCTTCCGCGAATGGAAGGTGGCCAGCAACCAGAAGCTCACCCCGCTCTACCTGCAGAATCGCTTCGGCCTGGGCTTCGACAAGCCGGTCGGCGGCAGCGACAGCTACGTCTCCGATCCGGCCAAACCGGTACCGTATCTGCCGCGCCCGATTCCGGCCCACGACACCGACCGCTGGCGCACCTGGCTGGTGCACGACCAGCGCTTCGTCGAGACCCGCCCCGATGTGCTGTCCTATGTCACTCCGGTGCTGACCAAGACCGTAACCATCCAGGGCGCGCCGATCGCCGACCTCTACGCCAAGACCACCGGCACCGACGGCGACTTCGTGGTCAAGTTGATCGACGTCTATCCTGGCACCTATCCGTCCGACCCGAAGATGGGTGGCTACGAGTTGCCAGTGTCGATGGACATCTTCCGCGGCCGCTATCGCAAGAGCTTCTCGCACCCCTCCCCGATTCCGGCCAACGAGGTGCAGCAATACAAGTTCCGGCTGCCCACGGTGAACTACGAGTTCAAGCCGGGCCACCGCATCATGGTGCAGATCCAGTCGACGCTGTTCCCGCTCTACGACCGCAACCCGCAGACATATGTGCCCAACATCCTGTTCGCCAAGCCCTCGGACTACCGCAAGGCCACGGTGACGATCGAGCACGGTGAAAGCGGACACAGCGCGGTGCTGCTTCCCGTCGTGGAAAGCGCGAACACGGGCCGCTGAGCTAGACGCCGGGCCGCAATATGCGGTCCGGCTCTTTGCGGATATCGAGACGCGCGGAGGTCGTCCATTCATGCGCGCCCTCCGCGCTTCTCGACAGACTCTGCGTCACGCCCCGCGTGCACGGCTTGAGAACATGCGCGAGAGCCCTGATTTCCAGGATTCCATGAGCCGCTATCGTGCGTGACATGTTCGACAAGATCCGAAATTGGCGCGTACGACGCACCGTCGCCCGGCACCCGATCGCCGAACCGCTCTGGCGAGATGCACTCCGGCGCTGTGCCCCGGCGCGGCGGCTGGGCGCATCCGACCAGGCATCGCTGCGCGTGCTGGCCACGTTGTTTCTGGATCGCAAATCACTGGAACCCGTCCAGGGCGTGCAACTGGACGACGCCGACCGCGTCCTGCTCGCCGCCCACGCTTGCCTGCCCATCCTGAAACTGGGTCTCGACTGGTACGACGGCTGGCACAGCGTCATCGTGTATCCGGACGCATTCATTCCGCGCCGCACGCAGACCGACGCCGCCGGCGTGGTGCACCAGACCCGCAATGTGCTGGCCGGTGAAGCCTGGGGCCGCGGACCGGTGATCCTGTCCTGGGCCGATGTGCTCAATGTCAGGAAGAAACCCGGGCACAACGTGGTCATCCACGAAATGGCGCACAAGCTCGACATGCTCAACGGCGACGCCAACGGCTTCCCGCCCCTGCACCGACGCATGGATCGCCGCGTATGGACCGAGGTCTTCTCCAGCGCCTGGGATCGCCTGCATGAAGCGCGGCGCGACGGCGAGGACCTGCCAATCGATCCGTACGCCCTGGAAAACCCCGCCGAATTCTTCGCCGTGACCAGCGAGCACTTCTTCGAGGAACCGGCGCGACTGCGTGAGCACCTGCCGGACGTCTACCGGCAACTCGCGTTGTTCTATCGGCAGCACCCGTTCTGAACGTTCCGACTTCAGGAACAGATTCGTCGGCGAGAGATCCAGGCACCTCCCCCGGAACGCTTCCGGAGAAGTTCGGACGGACTTGTCCTCGCATCCAGCCACGTCTGCGCGAACAAATCACAACCTGTTAATCAGCCGGACGGCAAGCAGCAGCCTGCTTCTGCGACGTCGGATGCATTGACATACATAGAGCCTCAATGCATCATGCTGCCATGTTCGAGAAAGATCTCGTCGCAGCCACGTCACGCACCTTCATCCTCTCCATCCTCACGGAAGGAGATTCCTACGGCTACGAGATCATCCAGCACGTGGCTGCACTGACTCACGACGAACTGATCTGGACGGACGGGATGCTCTACCCGGTCCTGCATCGCCTGGAAGACAGTGGGTGCGTGCGTTCGTACTGGCAGCCGTCATCGACCGGACGAAAGCGCAAGTACTACGCACTCACCGACACCGGTCGGGCTGAACTCGAAGAAAGAAAGCGCCAGTGGCACTTGGCTAACGATGCCCTGAGCGTCTTGTGGCGTAACCCATGAGCACCGGCTCCCGGCGAATGCGACCGGGACTCAGGCGGCTTGACCCACCTTTCGGAGCAAAAGCATGGATACCTTCAGCATCATTGCCTTCACTTTCGCGCTCTCGGCGCTGGCCTTCAGCGTCAAGAATCACGAACGCATCAACAAGCTCGAGAACAAGCTGAAGGATTTCGACGTCATTCCCAGGGAATTCAGCTCGGAACCCACACCCGGAAAGCAGAAGCCCGAAGATTGAGTGAACGTGCGAAAAATACTTCCCGCGAAAAGGCCGGGCACGAGGGCCCGGCCGCTGTTCTGAAGAACGGCTAGCGCCTAGTTCAGATCAAGGCACTTCCAGTACACACCTACATCAGGGTCGGGTGAAATCACCAATATGGCGTTCTGGCATCCCGGAGGCGGTGGCGGGATGTCGTAGCCTGGCAATGCCGAACCCGATGCCGCGACGGCCGTCGACGCGAAGCCACCTGCAGTCAGCGCGGCAAACGCCGCCATGATCCATATCCTTTTCATGCAAAACTCTCCATTTTGATAACCCAGTCGATGATCCCAATGGTCAAGAAGGCCATGGGGAAGATCATTTCCAGCATGTCCAGATAAATGAAACATGCTGATTCATGCAACGCGCATGATGGGCAACAGTCAAGGTTCCGCCCATGAGAGGCGACAGACCCACTTCACGGTGAAGCCACCTGTCGATGCCTTTCAAGTGCCGAAAAGTCAGCATTTCGCCGCGCCCTTCCTGCCGTGAAAGGTTGACCGTCAGAGACCCGGCCATCGTCGTGTAGCACTGCTTCCACGACTTGATGACCACGACTCGAATTTCCCGACGCTCCGTTGCATGCAAGCCAGCATGAAAGATGTCTTCGCGCGCCCCTCATCGATCATGAAGACATGCCCGAATCAGCCGCGACGACCACAAGACAAGCTCGAAGAAAACCCGCTACGTCCACCCACACCGTTGTCAGCACATGAGCCCATTCCGGTTACTCATGGCTACAACCGTGAAATCGGCATCGGCAACCATCATGGCTCTCCTCGACGCAATACCGTGGAGCATAGATACTGCGTTGTAGTCCCGATCCGCCACATGGCATGCCAATTGCAGGATTCCATGGGTGCACGGCTGGATACGGCTCGACGGAGTCAAAAACATGCCTAAATCGTCACAAACGGCCCCCAAAGGGCAGAAGTTGTCCGCCCAGCGGGATGCGGCGTCACCGGAACGGCGCAGCAGTGACCGTTTCTGGACACCCGGATCGGATTATGTCGTGTATACCCGCGAAGCGGCGTGGTTGCGCGGCACGCTCGACAGCCTTCCGGGTCCGCGGGGGGCAACACTGATGCTCGGGGACGGAAGCAAGCAGCATCTGCCGAGCGGCAGTTTCCGTTTCGTCTTTCGTCCCGACCAGCGCAAGCTCCCCGACAGTCCTCCCGATGCGGTCTTCGATGCCCGCCTGCACGATGGTTCCAACGTGCGCGGCGAACTCTGGGCGCTGTCCACAAGCGGCGAAGGCGTGGCCATGATCGGCCGCATCGGCGAGCTGGAAGGACGCTTCCTGCTATCGCGGGATATGCTGGACACACTGCAGGTGAACTTCCCGTCGCAGCCCGTGCCCGCACCGAAGCAACCGGCAAAGCCGGACATGGATGTCGGTGCCGACGTGCTTCTCGTCGACGATCCGCGACAGTTGCAGAGCTGGCTCGACGTGCAGGTCGAACCCGGGAGTGATCCATCCATCGAGCCGGCTCACATTGACCTGGAGGCCTGGCGGCAGCGGGCCGGCGACGACGACGAAGCGCGCCTGCGTTTCGCCCAGGCCCAGCGCTTCGGCTTGCCGCTGGTGGACCTGACGCAGGTCGAGGCAGGCGAAGCGGCGACCCGCCTGATTCCGCCGGCGCTGGCGCGGCGACTTCGGGTCTTGCCGCTGGCCCTGCGCGACAGCGCTGTGGCGGTGGCGGTGCTGGACCCGGCTAATGCGGAGCTGAACACCACGCTGGAATTCCTCACCGGGCGTCGGGTGGTGCCACTGCTGGCGCTGCGCGAGCCGCTGGATGCGTGCGTCAGCGAATGCTATGACCGCGCCGAGGATGACTCCATCCTGCATTCGCTGGGGATGCGCGGCGACGGCGAAACCACCACCGATCATGCGGACATCGAGAGTCTCGCCGAACAACAGCCGATCGTGAAGCTGGTGTCCGGCCTGATGGCCGAGGCCATTCGCCGCCGGGCCTCGGACATTCACCTGCGACCGCACGAAAACGACGTCTCGATCCTGCTGCGCATCGACGGCCTGCTTCAGCCGGTACGGCGTCTGGCCAAGCCGCTGCTGCGCGTGGTGGTCAGCCGCATCAAGGTGCTGGCCGGCATGGACGTGGCCGAACATCGTCTGCCGCAGGACGGCCGCGCCACCGTAGTCGAGGGCGACAACGTCGTCGATCTGCGCATCTCGGTGCTGCCCACGGTGGATGGCGAAAGCGTGGTGATCCGCCTGCTCAACACCCGCGAAGGCCTGCGCAACCTGGACCAACTGGGCTTGGCCGAACACGACGAGCGCCTGATGCGCGACCTGCTTTCGCGCAGCCACGGCCTGGTGCTGGTAACCGGCCCGACCGGCTCGGGCAAGTCGACTACGTTGTATGCGTCGCTGCTGGATGTGCGCCGACGCAACGTCAACATCATCACCGTCGAGGACCCGGTCGAATATCACGTACAAGACATCGAGCAGGTGCAGGTCAATCACAGCATCGGCTACGACTTCAACCGCACCCTGCGCAACATCCTGCGCCACGATCCGGACGTGATCATGATCGGCGAGATCCGCGATCGCGAGACCGCGGAAATCGCGGTGGAAAGCGCACTGACCGGGCACATCGTGCTCAGCACCCTGCATACCAACAGCGCCGCGACCACGGTCACCCGCATGCTCGACCTCGGCGTGGAGTCGTTCCTGCTTCGATCCACGCTGATCGCCGTGCTGGCACAGCGTCTGGCGCGACGCAACTGCCGCCACTGCCTGGTCGAGGAAACGGTCGACCCGATGATTCGCGAGTCGCTGGGCGTGCGTCCGGACGAACGCTTCTATCGCGGCGCCGGCTGTTCGCGCTGCGACGGCACCGGCATCCATGGTCGTCAGGCGGTCTACGAACTCATGCCGATCGATGCCGGCGTGCGTCGCCTGATCGTGCCCAACGCCGACGCCGACGCGATTCACGAAAAAGCGCTCGAGGACGGCATGACGCCACTGACGGCACGCGCGCTCCAGTTGGCGCGCGAAGGTGTGCTGTCCCTGGCGGAGGTTTACCGCATCCGCGTCGAGTAGGCGAACGGCTGCTTATGTCGTAGATCTTCTCGTCCCCCCTAGCTTCACGACTCAAGGCCGTGAAGGCCAAGGGCGCCAACCTCAAAAGGATCCATTTCAGCTCTTCCCGGCAGACCGGGTCAGCCGGATGCACTCCTCACATTGCATCACGCACCTCCGGCACCGCTTTCCAAAAAGAAAAAAGCCCGGCTTCAAGCCGGGCTTTTTTACCATGAGATCCGGGCTTATCCAGCGCTCTTGGGTGCCGCCCGCTGAGCCGCCATGGCCGCCATGATCTTCGTGCGCAACGCCTGGACGTCCTTGAGAAGCTGACCGGTATGGCTGTCCTGCTTCTTCATCGCCGCCATCATGTCCGCCTCGAAAGCCTTGCGGTCCTTCTGGACCTTCGGATCCTGCATGGCCGCATTGCGCGCCTTCATCATCTTCTGGCGCTCGGCCTGGAAGGACTTCATGGTCGACATGCGCTCGGCCTTGCTCAGTTTCTTACCGGACTTGAGCTTGGCAATCATGGATTCCGCACGCTTGCTGCCCTTCTCCATGTCATACCCGTGGGCACGCATCGACGTGTTCACATCCGCCTGGAGCTGCTTCATCTCGGCGGCCAGCTTCGGATTGCTCTTGATGGCCTTCTGCTGGATGTCCCGAAGCTCCTGAGTCTTCTGCCGATAGCTCTGCATCAACTGCGTGGTGGTGTTGTCCGAGCCGGCCTTGGTCGGCCCCTGGGCATAAGCCGTGCCTGCGAAGACGAAGGCGGCCAGCGCCAGAATCGACAGATGGCGGGAAAATTTCATCATGCTTTTTGAACCTTTGCTGCGAGGATGTTGTGCGTGCAATGACCTTTCACCCTAACAGCGACCGCAGCGCAGGCAAAACGAGGCGTTGAAAAGCATTCAGGAACAGGCAGCGATTCCGGCAAGGCAAAGCACCGTGACGAGTCCGTACACGCAACGCCCCGATCAAGAGAGTGCGCTCTTCTCGTAGCATCATTTTTCCAGCGGAACAGCCAGCGGAGCCAGCTGATAAAGACACTGGGCCTTCTCATCCCAGATGCCGGAGGCAGACACTCGCCGAACACATCGAACTGCATCACGCATCCGGTGAAGACGCTGGCTCGTCAGATTCATCTCACACTCCACGGCCTTTGTGGACGGCCAACTGCCACCACCACCTGAAAGCTCCCCGATCACATCGCATTCGGCCACTTTGTATTGGGACCAGGCTTTCTCCTGCACCCGCAATGCGTGAACAAGTCGCCCGTCGACGACGAGCTTGAACAGCTTCCGCTGGGTATCCTGCAGCTCCGCCACAAGCGTTCGCTCCTTTTGTGCATAGATCAGGCCGGTATTCATCGCACTCCCATCCGGCCAGCATTCCGGCTTATCCGTACACTGCTCCGCGGCAGCTCCACGCGCTGCAGTCAGAACGAACAGCATGGAAAGCAAGCACACCCTAGCGACTGATTTCATCAAGAGATCCCACTGAAGTCTGCAACCCATATGCACCCGATCGAATGGAGATCGGGGACGGCAAGCCAAGCCTGCGGTCCAGGCAGGTCTGGAACATCCAACAACCAAGACCCCACTCGGCTTCGCTCCTTGATATCCATTACCTCTGCCTGCTCGGGCAATGATGTAGCAGATTGGAGCAAAATCATGACGCGCTCAGGGAAAAACCGAGGCCGTTCGCCCGAGGTCGGGGATCGAAGAGTCTAATTCTCCCCGTCTCCTTTCTCTGATTTTTCTTCTTCTTCTTCGTCACCATGCTCTTCGAGTGAAGCCAGAAGGTGGGCCGCCTTGTCCGCCTGCGCGATGATCCGGCGCAGTGAACTGAAGCTGCGCAGCAGCGCGTCCATGCGGCCGATTTCGAGTTGGCCGGCAGCGCCGGCCGCCAGCAGACCTGCCTTGAGAGCCTGGTAGTCCGCCTCGAAGGCTTCCGCCTGGACGCGATCCAGCGGCGCGAATTCGTTCCGCGCCGGATCGAGGCATCGCAGCAACTGCTCGCCCTGCTGCAGCAGGGCGCGGGTGGCGGTCTGCAACGGCTCGTGAAGCTGTGGGGGAGCAATCACCAGCTCGCCGCTCAACTCATGGCAGGTATCGTAGTAGCGCTGTACACGCAGCAGAGTCGCCATGGCCTGCGCACTGCGCTCGGACATCGAGCCACGATTGACGCCGGTGACGAAATCGTGGATTCGCTGACTCAGCGAGATATAGGCTGCCGCTTCCTGGGGCCGGTGGTCATCGCCATGCCAGTGACCCAAACGTGCCCAGGCGGCCGTCAAGGCGATATCGCCCAGGCGCTGCAATTCCCGCCGCATGGCATCGGCCGCCAGCGACGGCACCGAGGCGACGTTGCTGTCGAGATAGCGCGGCTGTCCGGCATCTTCATCGCGAGTGCGGAAGCGTCGCTTCAGAAAGATCGTCAGTCGACGCGCCAGTGGCCACATCAGCGCCACGCCCAGCACATTGAACACGCTGTGGAAGATCGCCAGGCTCACCGCCGGCGAAGCCTTGAAACCCAGTAGACTGCGCACGCCTTCGACGCCATGGATCAGCAACGGCAGAAGAAGCAGCGCGACCGTGGCGGCCACCAGATTGAACGCTACGTGCGCACTGGCGGCCCGACGCGCATTGGGCGTGGCGCCGACCGCCGCCAGCAATGCCGTCACCGTGGTGCCGATGTTGGAGCCGATCACCATCGCCGCAGCGGCGGTCAGCGACACCACCCCGCCCTGGGCCAGCGTCAGGGTGATGGCCAGCACGGCGCTCGACGACTGCATCAGCACGGTCAGCGCAAGGCCAACCAGAACAAAAGCAAGCAGCGCCAGCGGACCGCCACCGAGCGCCCCCCAGGGCAGACCCGGACCATCGATCACGATCGCCTGCTGCATAAACCCGATACCCAGGAACAGCACGCCGAAACCGGCCAGCGCGCTGCCCAGCGCTCCGCGCCGGCTCTGCGGGCCCGACAAACGCAACCCCATGCCCACGCCGATCAGCGGCAGTGCGGCCAGCTCGATCTTGATCTTGAAACCGACCAGCGCCACCAGCCATCCGGTCGCGGTGGTGCCGACGTTGGCACCGAACAGCACCCAGAGCGACTGCCCCAGATCCAGCAGACCGGCATTGACGAAGCCGATGGTGGCCACCGTTACCGCGCTCGATGACTGCACCAGGCCGGTCAGCAGCATGCCCGCCAGCAGTCCCCGCCAGCGCGTCTCGGTCGACCAACCCAGCACACGCCCGAGCAGCGGACCGGCGGCCTGCTTCAGACCATCGGTCATGAGCAGCATGCCGAGCAGGAACAAGCCGAGACCGCCCAACAACATTCCGATGCCGATACCCATCAGCGAGCACTCAATACGTTACCGGTGGCGTCCATCATCGCACCGTCCAACCGGTATTGGTCAGTGTGAAGGCGCCCTGCCCATTCCAAGGCATGTCCAGATCGAGCACAGCCTGTCGCACCACCGCCCAATCGAGGGGAAAGCCTGGCGCGCGGATCAGGGGGATCCGTGACGCCGCACCACTCTTTGCGCGCCCAGCACGGAGGACTCACCGTCGATGTGAACTCGGGCACTTACACCGTGGGCACCCACTACACCATCGTGAAGGCGGGCAGCCTGACCGGCACGTTCGGCTCGGTGGCCCACAACCCGCTGTTCGCCAGCTACATCACGCCGCAGATCACCTACTCCGGCACAGATGCCCAGCTGACGCTGACGCCGAGTTCGGGTTCCGGTTCGGGCGGTTCGTCGGGCGGTTCGTCGGGCGGCTCATCCGGCGGTTCATCCGGTGGCAACCTCGGCCCGGCTTTCACCACGGCCCAGGGTGTCACAATCTCCGACTGGGGCACCCAGCTAGGCCTGTTGAACATCCAGCAGAGCATACTCAACGCCCGAGGCGGCACGGCACAGAGCATCCTGCGGGTCGGGCAACGCCCCGATCCGGCGGTCTGGGTCCGCTACCTCGATGGCAGCAGCGCTTCGGACGGCGCCCACCTCGACAATCAGGCCCTGCTGCTCGGCTTCGGCTCGGAAGTACGGGACGGTCTCGTCATCGGCGCCGCCGTCAACCGTGGCCGCGACCACACCCGGACCACGGTCCAGCGCGTCAAGACCACCATCACGGGCGTATCGGCCTACGGTCAGTACAACCGGGGTCCCTGGTTCCTCGATGCCAGCCTGAGCACGGGCCACCTGCGCATGGACAGCACCCGCCATCTGGACCCGACCGGTCTGGTCGCCAGCGGTCACGCCCGCGGCGACTACGTCGGCGCACTGGCCAAGGCGGGCTACCGATTCACCCACGGCCGGCTGTTCCTGACGCCCTATGCACTGCTGGGCTATCAGCAGACCCACCGGAAGGGTTTCGACAAGACCGGCGCCGGTCTGCTCAACCTGACGTACGCCAGCCAGACCTCCAAGCTGTCGATCTTCAGTGTCGGCGCACGCGTGGGAAGCGATATGCAGATCGAGGACACCCTCCCCCTGTGTCTCCCCGGATCGAACTGGGCGCGATGACCTACGGCGGCGACACGCGCCAGAACCAGCCCGTGACCCTGGGCACCTACAACGAGGTGCTGCATGCCAGCGGCGCACCCAGCGTGTCCGGCGTCGTGAATGCAGGTGTGGCGCTGATGAGCAGCAGGAACTGGTCCGCGCAACTGGCCTACCGCGGCCAGTTCGCCAGCCATACGCACATGAACAACGCCGACTTGAAAGTCGTCTATCGCTGGTGAGACAGGCGCATTTGGTGCCAGCCCCCCTGCGTTCAGAAATGATTCCTGGCGCCTTTTAGGGGCGGACTTATAAGGAGATGGAGACCATGGCATCCCGCACCCTGCCCAGCGTCGGTCTGTGACGCTGGGACCGTGCCACGACACCCTCGCCTGGAGCGACCGGAATCAAGCTGTCATACAGCAGGGCGTGAACGAAGACGAGCTGCGGCGAACCCTAAGCCACCTGCAACAAGAACGCGCACTCGGCGACTCCACCTGTCAGGCGATGATCGACAAGCCCCTGGGCTGGGCCGCCCTCCCCGTCTCTAATCCCTCAGGCAACCGCGACTTCTGACTTTTCCGCGCGAAGAGGATCAGTTGAAAACGGCGCCACGTGCACTTTCCCAGAGACATGGTGGTTGGATCATGCAACCAATATCGCCCGACCCCATAACACCCACCATCAGCGCAAGTTGCTTTCGCAAAGTGCGCCCTACGCCCGAGCTTCTGTCAAAAAGCGTCTGCGGCACCTTGTTGCTGATCGCGCCCCCGTTCAAACAACTGTATGCGTACCAGAGACCGCTTATGTCCCGACCCACTGCGCCAGAAACTCAGCGACTCTCTCTTCGATTCGACTCTCGACGGTTCGTAGCCGAAGCAAGGGAAGGTGACTCTTTTCCAAGATACTGTTCTTCAAGGCATCCCGCTCAGCCTGTTCCGGTCTTTCATGAGACCCGCCATCAACCTCGATCACACCCACCGGGGTTTTGCCTACCTTGAAGTAGATCACGAAGTCGCAACTGGCGCGGTTTTCCATGAACGTTCGTTCTGGCGCCGTCAACGCCACGTTCTTTGACGAGGCAATCTGTTTCAAGGCAACTTGGGTATGGAATGTCAATGCCCGGTACAACTCGTCCGACAATGCCTCACGTAGTAACTGCGCGATGATCTGTTCGGATTTGAACCGCGAATCATTAGGTCGCAACCTAGCGTTGAGCCGCTCCAAGGAATGGTCATATTCCTTGTACAGAAGGTCGAAGGCCGAAACGACGGGAGCACGCAGCACCTGCTTCTCATCGGCATAGTATTCGACATAGCGCACCAGGGCTGCGATATGCCCATTACTGGCCGTAAAAACCTCATCGCCAGTCACTAGGGTGAACCGGTTCTTGGCCCTCGAAACCGCCACATTGACCATGCGCGGATCGTCCACGAAGTCGAGCCTCGCCTGGTTCACACGTTTCTTGTCGAGGACGGTAGAGAAGACGATTTCGTCGCATTCTCTACCTTGGAACTTATGCACGGTGTCCTTCACGAAATCCGCCGGCAGATGGGCATCCGAGAGAACGACTTGCGCCCGAAAAGGCGCAATGAAGCCCCGACCACCCTCATCGTGCCAGGTACCCTCTCCCTCTGCTGCGCCTTCGAACGTCTTGAGCAAGGAATCCAGCTCCCTGAGGTTGGTGTTCCTTCGAGTGTGGTTCCCCTTTGCGGTGACGATCAGGCGCAATGCTTCTTCTCCACGATCCTGAGTCATCGGAACTAGTGCGTTGCCATAGAACTGCTGGTTGCAGAACTGGATGATCTTGGGGTGGCACCTATAGTGCTCTTTCAGCAACGTCGTAGGCAGTGCTTCCTTGAAAACGCCGACACATGAATCTAGCAGACTGTACTTCTCACAATCGTACTCCTCAGCAGGCGCCGATAAATCCAGTTTCACGGGGATGTGTGCCAACTGCCTGCGGTCACCGACTATGACGAGATTCTTCGCACAGCCCAAAGCCAGTATTCCGGGAACGATATCCTGTTGGGAAGCCTCATCAATGATGACGTAGTCGAGCACTGCATTCGATGCGATCGAGTTGACGATAGAGTGTGTGCTGCTGCCGATAATTGGAAAGCGCTTCAGGAATGCGTCGAAATCTTTCCGATACGTTTTCAAATCAAACGTGGCGTCCTGCACGTGTATGTGGAGATAGCGCTTCAGGCACCTCATGGAGCCGCTCGTCAACGTCGCCATCAACGCCGAGAACTTGCCGCGTTTCAAAGACTCGCGACAAGCCGCCAATGTGGCCTCTTTCTCCCGAAGCGCGGTGTCGTAGTAATGCATCTGCAAGGCATGGAATACGGACTCCCGACCTTGCCCATCATCGAACGGCTTGACGCGAAATATCCTAAAATTGAACAACAGTTCGATCCGGTCCCGGATGCCGATGCGCTTCGTTGCAAGATAGGACAGGTAGGCCATGAGGTCCGCGATCTTGCGTGGCGATAAGCCATACTTTTCCAGCGACAAGGGGGCTTGGACGTCGTTATCCTTCTGCCACTGCTGCAGATAACGCCGCTCGACACGCAGCTCATCGATTTCCGCCTGCAATTGCGCAGCGGTGTTTTGAGTCAGCAATAGCTGCTTCAGCTGCGCCAGAGTCACCTGAATGTCTTCAATAGTCGGGGCCGGTTCGAGCCCCCACTCTGGCACCGGCACGCTGTCGGCAAAGAAGTCACCCCGATTCTCTCGGCTTCCTAATCTGGCGACCAGATGGTCGAGCCCGGACTTTTCCAATTTCTCATAAACGTTCTCCACCGCTGCATTGTTGTTGGACAACACTGCGACCGTTTGCCCGCGCACCAGAATATTGGCGATGATGTTTAGGATCGTCTGCGTTTTTCCCGTACCAGGGGGGCCTTCGATCAGGCTGACCTGTGACGCAAATGCCAGCTCGACGGCCCTGAACTGGCTCTCGTTCACGCCGAATGGATAGATAAGACCTTCCGTCGATTTTTGCCTCCCGTTCACCCCCGTGCAGTACGCATGCAGGGCCGTCTCCGCGCAGGAAGGAAGATTCTCCAGTTGGCGCACTATATTGGCCGCGATCTGCGCTTGGTCCGTCGATGCCCGACTTTCCGCGCGAGCATGGGCCACGTCGACGAAGTACTGGAATATTGGCCCATCAGTCATTGCCGTCTGCGCGACGAAGTCGATGTTACGCAGTTTATGGACATACCATTTCGAACCTTCCCGATATTGAACGGCTGCGTATCTTTCGTCATAGATCACCGCCTTTTCGATCTCCTGGACGATCCGGCTGCCCTTCTTCCTGAGAAAGCTCTTTCCAAGCTCTCGGAGAGGAATGACATCGCAGTCACTCACAGGGCGAATAAAGCGTTTTTTGGAAGGGAAAAAGCATGTCAGCATCAACACCTTACGCTTATCACACCACCAAATCTTCCAATCACTGATCTGCTGAGTCTTGTCCTCCCCGCAGACGTAGATCGAAACCATAGGTAATCCCCCCGCTTTAGCAGCCTCCAGCATAAACCGGTGCCAGGTGCTGAGGTTTCCCCACAAGTTCACCTCGGCACCTGCACCTGATCCGACACGTCCGGCGGCAACGTTCGCAATCGATCCAGCCACTGGTATGTTCGTTGCGTCGGCCATGATCGTGCCAGCGCTTCGCGCCCCATGCGCATAATTGTATGTAGCCTGCATCTGGACTAAAAACAGTGCCTGGTGCGCTTCCTACACCACGCTCCGAAGCAACCTTACGCGGACGATAGCTTGCCAGCGATATCCGAACCCGACGGCATCACCGCATTCTGTCTCCATGGCGCGACATCCCCGACTCGACCTCCCCGGCATTCCACAACACATCGTCCAGCGCGGTAACAACCGACTCCCCTGCTTTCTGGACGATACCGATAGACGCCGATATCTGACCCAGCTGCGCGAAGCATTGCTGGGCACTGACTGCGCCCTGCACGCCTACGTGCTCATGGACAACCACGTCCACATGCTGGTCACACCGCCGCGCAAAGGCTGCATCGCTCGCATGATGCAAAAACTTGGCCGGCAGTACGTGGGGCTGTTCAACGCCCGTCATGGGCGGACCGGTTCGCTGTGGGAAGGTCGTTACAAATCATGCCTGGTCGACAGCGAGGATTACGTACTCCGATGCCACCGCTACATCGACCTCAACCCGATACGCGCACGAATGATCGATGATCCGGCCGCCTACCGCTGGTCCAGCTGCCCGGCCCATTGCGGCACCGAGGATGCCTTGCTGACACCACACCCCAGCTATCTCGCGCTAGGCCGCTCACCCACCGAACGCGCACACGCCTATCGAACCCTGCTGAACGAAGTCCTGACCGAAGACGACATCCGGGAAATCCGCATCTACCTGCAGCAACAACGCGCCCTGGGTCGAAGTGACTTCCAAGCCATGGTCGAAGCCAAGACCCAACACTTCGCTCGCACGCGCCCTGCACACAGACCTCGCAAGAATACTGAGCCCTGAGCACCCATCCGTTCAAACGGGTGTATGTGTACCTGGAACCGTTTTTGCCAAAAATCTTCCCAGACACGTTTTCAAAAACAGCGCCAGGTGCACTTCCCAACACTTTTCAAACAGGCGTATGTGTACTTGGAACCATTTTTGTAAACACGCGTCAACTCAAACAGTTGTATGTGTACCTGGAACCGTTTTTACCTTCCAAGCTATGGTCGAAGCCAAGACCCAACGCTTCGCCCGCACGCGCCCTACACACAGACCGCCCAAGAATACTGAGCCCTGAGCACCCATCAGTTCAAACGGGTGTATGTGTACCTGGAACCGTTTTTTCTTTTCTGACACCGTTTTCCGTGCGCGGCGACCCTGCCTACGGCCGATTCATCCCAGTTTGAGCAGCTGTTCCAACAACGCGTCGGCCTTGAGTTCTTCGCCGCTGAGGGCCATCGCCAGCAACTCGCCGCCCAGCAGCGGCAGGGCCAGCACCACGTCGGGTCGCACGTGGCGCACCCTGCCCATGTTGTGGGCATCGCTGACGGCGAGTACCGTACGGACATCCGGGTTGGCATCGCGCGCGGCGAGTACGACGAACGCGTTGTCGGAATCGTTTTCGCCCAGGGCCAGCACGGCGCGTGCGTCGGCGACGCCGGCATCACGCAACACGTCGGCATCGCCGCCATCGCCGACGACCAGATCCGCCGGCGTGTCGACGCCTTCCGGCGGCCGGGACTTCAAGACGGTCGTGACGGTGATGCCGCGCTGGCTCAATGCGGAAATGGCGTTGCGGGCCAGAGGATTGTCGCCCACGACGATGACGTGGTTCTTGCGTTTCATGGGTCTTTTTCCCGGTTGCAGCAGACGCATCATGCGTTGATTGAACAGTGGCCCGGCAATCATGGTCAGCGACGAGGCGAACACCATCAGGCCCATGACGATCAAGGACACCGTGAACATCCGGGCATGCCCGGTGTGCGGTGTGATGTCGCCGTAACCGACGGTGGACATCGTTTCGACTGTGAAATAAATGGCGGAACCGAAATCGCGGATCGGCGGATCGAACTGGCCGCCTATCGCATAGCTGCCGAAGACGCCGTATCCCATGGTGAGCAGGACGCCGACCAGAGCGAACAGCGTGCCGGTGGCCAGGCTGACACGCGCGAACTGGCGCCGAGCCAGGTACAGCACGACGAGCAATGTACCGCTGTAGATCAGCAGGCCCGAATGGATGCCGTCCGGCGATACCAACTGCAAGGCGAGCGTGATGGCCGTCATCAGGAAGGTCAGCACCCAGGCCAGCCGCGAGCGCCACAGCAGGCCAACACCGAGCAGGACCAGCAGGCCGCCGATGATGCCCTGGGATACGCCGTGGATGGCGAGCGAGCCGAAGCCTTGCGAGAGGCTGCTCAGATCCTGCGCGGACATGTGAACGAAGAAATTCAGCCGCCGCAGCGATTTCAGCGAGGGAATGAGCTCTGCAATGCCGGCCAGACCCACCGCCAGCGCCAACGGGATGTGCGGGAACCAGTGCTCCATGCGCAACGAACGATAAAGGCGCGTCCAGGCAGCCTGGATTCGGAGTCGCTGAAGCGAGGGCAAACGCATGCGGCGCAACGGTCTTCCTTCATCGTCGTGGATGGCCGAAGCCAAGGCCAGCATTATCCAACATCAAAATGGTGTCCATCAAAATGGCAAAATGGTGTCACCATTTCGCCGCCGCCTGTCAATAGAACCATAAGCGCCCGTCGCCCCGCTGCCGGGGAGATCGGTGC
>NZ_MSPY01000011.1:0-23757 GCF_003267965.1 Oleiagrimonas sp. MCCC 1A03011
TCGCTGGGGTCGAGGTTGGCTTGACGAGGTTTGCTCATCGGTGGGCATCCTCCTACTGCAAACCGCAGGCCAGGCGTGTTGTGCTGCCCTTGAGGAAGAGGAGGGCTTGACCTGAGTATGGACTTTGTAGCCAATCAGGCGGTGAGTCTTATGGCGATCATATCGAGTCCGGACCAGCTCCGGCGAATGGGCGCCGGTGGTTTGTAGCCATGGGCGCAATCGAGGCCGTTGGAGAAACGTCCTGCATTGCTGTGCCGCAGCTGTCGAACGCTGGCGGCGCTTCTACAACTAACGACGGCCGCACTGCGCATACGCATGTGGCGGAACTTGATTACACCGTTAGCTCGTTGCCTGCACGCACGTAGACCGGCTTGCCATAGAGCCGCATCAGCCGCGACAGGGTCAGGATCACGTTATGTGCTCGTAGGCTGGCGCTAACCTCGCGCACATCGGCCCTCGCCACCGCCGGCGTTACCGGTATCCCTGACCTGCACATTTGGGAAGTGACTTCAGGGTTCCCGATGTTGGCCGGGCGCGTTTGCGTGCGTCCGGAAGGCGATTGCCACGACAAGCGCCGTGAACTGTAAACCATATTGCGGGACGGTTATCGCATCGAGCGCGCCACTTTGCAGATGGATCACGCTCGCAATGGTTCTGCCTCGACCGCCGAATGCAGATACGATGCAGCATGAAGTGGCGCGACATGAACTTTCAAGTCAACGTCCGGTCATTCTTGCACAGGTGCAAGGTGTCCTGCGCGGTTTAACGTGATTGTGTAACAGCGACCTCTTCCCTAGAATCGCCGAGCTGGTTTCGACCTTGCCGCCATGCTGAACCGTCTACGCCGCCACCGCTTGCTCTGGGTATTAACTCTGACCGTGCTGTCGTTCAAGCTGGTCGCGGCCACGGTTTGCCTGAGCGACACGGCCGCCAATCAGCATACGGCGACATCCGTCCCAACGGCCGTTGCCGCGAAATCCGCAGCAACCATCGTTTATTCTTTCGATGAGAACGGCAGTGCTACCTGCCTTCTGAGCGAGACGGGCGATTGTCACTGTGCCCACGTGGAGACGCTACCTGTGCCGGTGGCGTTGTCGCTCGATGTCACGCCGGTCGATTCGCGTTTCGTTTTCCACCCCCCGGCCTACGCATTCTCGCCTGTCCGGACGAGTTCACTGCTGCGCCCCCCCATCGCCTGAAGACCTCTCGTTTCGCGATGATGTCGCCGTTGCGGCGCATCGCTTCGTAACCGTTTTCAGGAGATCACTCCATGTTCGTGTTTCGATCGGTGCCCGTGGGCGCCGTGTGCTGGCTGTATGCGGCAGCGCTTTTCGCGGCGCCGCCCAACCCCAAAATCTCGCCGCCCGCGGTGGTTGCCGCGCCTGCACTCCTGCAGGCTGCCGTGCGCGACGTCTGGCAAAACGCACCCGAAGTACAGGCCGCGCAGGCGGAAGTCGAAGCGGCGCGTGCCCGTGCCGACGCGGCCTCCAAGCCGCTCTACAACCCTTCGGTTTCCGTGGACGCCGAAAACGCCGACGTCAATCGGCGTACGATCGGGTTGAGCCTGCCGCTGGATCTTTCAGGCAAACGGCGTGCGCGAGAGAACCAGGGCAATGCTGAGCTGCGCGCCAGCGAGGCCGCCTATGGCCTGCGTCGACGCGACATCGCGGCGCGCTGGTTGAAGGCCTGGACCGCCGCCGCCCTTGCTGCCCGACAAACCGAGCTGGGCCAGCGTCGCGTGAAGCTGATGCAGCGCTTTGACGAGCTCGCTGCGCAACGCTTGAAGGTCGGCGACATCAGCAGCCCCGAGCGCGACATCGCCGCGTTGGCATTAGGCGAATCGCAAGCTCAACAGGCTGCCCTTGCAGCCAACGAAGCCGCCGCCAGGGCGTCCCTGCGCGCAATCGGCGGCAGTGGCGCGAGCGCCACGCCGGAGCTGCCACCTGGGTTGCCACCCATCGCCACCGCAATCAGGCCGGTGGCGACGGACGCGTTGCCTGAGCTGATGCAGGCGAGAGCCGAGCGGGAAAGCGCCGAAGCAGGTGTCACGGTCGCACGGCGTGCGCGCATCCCGGATCCCGTGGTCAGCCTGACAGGTGGTGAGGTTCGCGTCGGCCGCATCCGCGACCAGGTCATCGGCCTCAGCGTGTCAGTGCCGTTGCCGGTGTTCAACACCGGCCGTGCCGAAGTGGCCGCAGCACGCGCGGAAGCCAATGCCGCCTCGGCCAGGCTGCGCTCACAGAAGCTCGTGCTCGATGCGTGGTTTGTCGAAGCACGTACCCGCTACGTCGCATCGTTGCAAGCCGCCGAAGCGTTTCGAAGCAGCCGCGCGGCCGCGTTCGAGGAACGCGCTGCGCTGCTGGAAAAAATCTGGCGTGCCGGCGAAATGAGTACGTCCGATTACCTCGTGCAGCTCAGGCAGAGCCTGGACACCGCGCTTTCCGGCCTCGAACTCGAAAGCCAGACCTGGCAGGCCTGGTTCGACTACCTCACCGCCGCCGGCCGCCTCACCGACTGGATCGACGGCCGCTCCCAGGAACAATCCCGATGAACAAATTCTTCCTGCAACGCAGTTTGCTGTGCTTCGCCTTGTTGGCCGCCGTGAATGGCGGCGCCCTCGCGCAACAAGCAAAACCCTCTTCCAATCCGCTCGCGCTGGAAGTGGCGGCGATCCAGTCGGCCGGCATCGTCCTCGACAAGGTCACCACCCGCACGCTCACCGATGAATTGAAGGCGCCGGGTGAAGTCAAGGCGGATGCCTACTCGACCGTGCTGGTCTCGCCGCGCGTCGAATCGCAGGTGCTGGCGCGCAAGGCCAAGCTTGGCGATGTCGTGAAGGCCGGCCAGCCACTAGTCGTGCTTTCGAGCGTCGAGGTCGCTTCCACACAGGGCGCGTTGATCGTCGCCGAGCAGGATTGGCAGCGCATTGCGTCACTCGGCCCGCAGGCGGTTTCGGCACGCCGTTACAACGAAGCCAGAGTGGCGCGCGATCAGGCCCGCGCCAAGCTGCGCGCGTATGGTCTTTCCGAAGGCCAGATCCGTGGCCTCCTGAAGGCTGGTTCGGCCAAGGCCGACGGCAGCTATGACCTGCTGGCACCCACCGCCGGACGCGTCACCACCGACGACTTTCTCGTTGGCGAGCGGGTGGCGCCAGGGCGCACGCTGTTCACGCTGGTGAAAGAGGATTCGGTATGGGTCGAGGCGCAAATGGCGCCTGCGGAAGCCGAGAAGGTCAAGGCCGGCGACACGGTGCGTGTGCTTGCGCACGACACCGCCTTGGCTGGTCGTGTGATCCAGCGTTCGCACCAGACCAACGAGCGCACCCGCACGGTGCCGGTGCGCATCGAAGTCGACAATCGCAAGGATCTGTTGCACCCAGGTGAACTCGTCGAGACACGCGTTGCTGTCGGTGGCAGCAAGAAGGCATTGACCGTTCCCGCCGAGGCCGTGGTGTTGTTGCAGAACCAGCCGACCGTGTTCGTCGCCAAGGGCAATGGGCAATTCGAACCGGCCGCGGTTGTCATCGGCGAAACCCGCGACGGTTGGACGGTGGTAAAACAGGGGCTGAAGTCCGGCGACACTTATGCGCGCAAGGGCGCGTTCGCTCTGAAGGCGCGCCTGCTGCGCTCGCAACTGGGAGAAGAGTGATGCTGGAACGATTGGTCGAACTCTCCCTGCGCTTCAAGGTGCTGGTGCTGATCGCCTTTTTGGTGATCGGCTTTCTCGGCTTTCAGGCCGTGCGGCACCTTCCCATCGACGCCTTTCCCGACGTCACGCCGGTGCAGGTCAACGTCTACACCGAAGCTTCGGGCCTCGCTGCCGAGGATGTCGAGCAACTGTTGACCACGCCGGTGGAATCCGCCCTGGCGGGCCTTCCGAAGGTACAGGAGATCCGTTCGGTGAGCCTGTTCGGGTTGTCCTATGTGTCGGTGTATTTCGAAGACAGCATGGACATCTATTTCGCGCGGCAACTCGTCAACGAACGCCTGCAGCAGGTCGGCGACCGGCTGCCCGCAGGCTATGGCAAGCCGGAGATGGGGCCGAACACCTCCGGTTTGGGCCAGGTGTTCTGGTACACGGTCGAGCGCGCCGATGCCAAACTCAAGGATGTGGCGCAAGCCAAGGCGCCCAGCGACATGGATCTACGCACTCTGCAGGATTGGACCATCCGCCTGATCCTGCGCACCGCGCCCGGTGTGGATGACGTCACCTCGTGGGGCGGTCAGGAAAAGCAGTATCAGGTACGCATCGATCCGATGAAGTTGATCGCGCACCAGTTAGGCTTCAAGGACGTGATCGAGGCCCTGCAGGCCAACAACGCACAGGTCGGTGGCAATTTCGTCAACGTCGGTCGCGAGCAGTATCTGGTGCGTGGTCTCGGTTTGGTGCAAAACGCGACCGACATTGGCAACATCGTGCTGAAGACCGAAGATGGCACGCCGGTGTACGTGCGCGATGTCGCAAACATTATCGAAGCCGGAGCCCCTCGCACCGGCGCGGTGACCCGCGACGGCAAGGAAGTCGTGCTGGGCATGGCGCTGGCGCGCATCGGTGAGAACGCCAAAAACGTGGTCGATGCGGTCAAGGCCAAGCTCGATACAGTCAAACAGGCGCTGCCGGCGAGCGTGGAGGTCAAACCCGTGTACGAGCGTACCGATCTGGTCAACGCCGCGATGGGGACCGCTGTGCGTGCGCTGATCGAAGGCTCAATCCTGGTCGCGATCATCCTGTTCTTGTTCCTCGGCGAACTGCGCAGTGCGCTGGTGGTTGTCATCGCCTTGCCATTGTCCATGCTGATCGCCTTTATATGCATGGATCAGGTGGGCCTATCGGCCAACCTGATGTCGCTGGCGGGATTGGCCATCGGCATCGGCATGATGGTGGACGGCGCGGTGGTGATGGTGGAGAACGCCTTCCGCATCATGGCCGAGCGCAAGGCGCACGGCCTGCCGGTAGACCGCACTGCGGCGGTACTGGCGGCCGCACGTGAGGTCGCCAATCCGATCGCATTCGCGATCCTCATCATCATCGTGGTGTTCCTGCCGCTGTTCAGCCTGCAAGGGCTGGAAGGCAAGATGTTCAAGCCGATGGCGTTCAACATCAGCTTTGCGATGGCGGGCTCGCTGATTCTTGCGCTCACGCTGATCCCGGTGCTGGCTGCGTTGGTGTTGAAACCCAGGGAAGAGAAGGACACCCGGCTGGTGGCATTCCTCAAGCGTCACTATGCGACGGTGCTTGCGTGGTCTCTGGCACGCAGGAGGATCGTTCTCGGTATCGCCGGCGGCGCGTTGCTCGGCAGCCTCGCGTTGTTCCCGTTCCTTGGCAAAGAGTTCATGCCGAACCTGAAGGAGGGCGCCATCATGTGGCGCATTACTTCCATCCCGTCCGCGTCACTGGAGGAATCCATTGACATTTCCAAGGAAGTGGCCGCACTGGTCAAGCAGAAATTCCCGGAAGTGGAAACTACGCTCGCCATGATCGGTCGCGCCGAAAAAGGCGAAACGGCGGACGTCAACTACATGGAGGTTTACACGCCGCTGAAGTCCAAGGACCAGTGGCGCAGCGGTCAGACGCTCGAATCCATTGAGGATGCAATGCAGAAAGAACTGACGGCCGTCCTGCCTACTGCGGTGGTGAGCTACACCCAGCCCATCCAGATGCGTGTCGAGGAATTGATTTCTGGCGTGCGCGCCACACTGGCGCTGAAACTCTATGGCGAGGACTTGGGCGAACTCGACAGGCTGAGTGCGAAGATCAAGGACGTGCTGGCCAAGGTGCCGGGCGTCGCCGATCTCGCCTTGGAGGCCAATATCGGCAAGCCGCAGGTACGTATCCAGGTCGATCGCGCGGCGCTGTCGCGTTACGGGCTCAACGCCGACGACGTGTTGACGGTGGTCAAGAACGGCATCGGTGGCGAGCCGGTGTCCACCTTGCTCGATGGCGTGAAGCGCTTCGATATCACAGTGCGACTCGACAAGGCCAGCGAGTCCACGCTGCCCGAAATAAAACACATCCCGATCCGCACGCCCAGTGGCGCGTTGGTGCAGTTGTCGCAAGTGGCCGACGTCAGCATCGCAGAAGGCTATTCGTTCATCCGGCGCGAGCAGTTGCAGCGCTACGCGGTAATCCAGATGGATGTGCGCGGACGTGACATCAACGGCTTCGTCCAGGACGCCAATGCGAGCATCGCCCAGCAGGTGAACCTGCCGACCGGATACTACGTCGAATGGGGTGGTGCGTTCGAGAACCAACAGCGCGCCTTGGCGCGACTCGCGATCATCGTGCCCGTGACGATCTTCTTCATCTTTGTGCTGCTCTACACCGCGTTCAACTCAGTGAAATACGCAGCACTGATTCTGGCCAATGTTCCATTCGCCATTATCGGAGGCATCGTCGGCTTGGCGATCACGGGACAGTACCTCTCGGTGCCCTCGGCGATCGGATTCATCGCTGTGTTTGGTGTAGCGATGTTGAACGGCATCGTGCTGGTGAGTTTTCTCAACGAGCAGCGCGAGAAAGGACTTGCCGTACGCGACGCCGTCGTCCGCGGCACAGCGCTGCGACTGCGGCCGGTGCTGATGACCGCGAGCGTGGCCATTCTGGGACTGGTGCCCATGTTGCTTTCCAGTGGCGTCGGCGCCGAGACACAACGCCCTCTAGCCACCGTGGTGGTCGGCGGCCTGATCACATCCACCCTGCTGACACTGGTGCTGCTGCCTGTGCTGTACGACTGGATTGAGGAACGCGCCGCACGGCGCCTGGCTCGACAGGAGAATCCATCGTGAAAGAAGTCAAAGCCTTCGTTCATTACGGCCGAGTCACCGATATCATCCACGCGCTGGAGGACGCGGGATTCCGTTATCTGTCGGTGAGCGACGTCAAGGGTTTGTTGCAGGCACTCAGTGCGCAGGAACAGACGTACTCCATGGAACTGGGCGAATTGGTGACCAAACAGATCAAGCTCGAAGTGTTCTGCGAGGACGATCAGGCCGAACGCGCCGTACAACTGATCCGTCTGCACGGACAAACCGGTCAGAGTGTCGCCGGATGGGTGTATCTAAGCACGCTGGACAGTGCTTAGGCGATCGATGGCATCGGCGGGTAGGACCCACGCGATGCAAGGGAAGACCGCTCATCTGTTAGAATATAGCGGATGAGCGCTTGCGGGTGCCGACATGAAGCAGGAGACAGCGCACAGCGACGCGCCTTGAAGATCGCGCTCGGCCTGAACGCGACGATGTTCGTGATCGGCATCACTGCTGGCTGGTTTGCGTATTCGTCCGGGCTGATGGCCGACGCGCTGGACATGCTCTCGGATGCTGCGGCTTACGCGATTGGTTTGATGGCAATCAATCGCGGCTTGCGATTCAAATCCCGCGCCGCGATGACGACCGGCGCCATCATCTTTCTCCTCGGCGCTGGCGTCATCGTGGATGCCGCGCGGCGCTGGATCGAAGGCAGTCACCCGCTCGGCCCGGTGATGATGGTTGTTGCGTTCGTTGCCTTGTTGGTCAATGGCTCGGTGCTGCTGTTCGTGCTGAAACCTTTCCAGAAAGGCGAGGTGCACATGCGCGCGATGTGGCTGTGCACCCGCGCGGATGTGGTCGCCAATCTCGGTGTGATCCTGTCCGGGGCGCTGGTGCTGTTGCTCCATTCGCCCATTCCCGACCGGATCATCGGCATCGCGATCGGTCTCTACGTGATCAAGGAGGCGATCGAAATCCTGCGCGAAGCGCGTGAGGCCGAATCGGCGCCGCTTGAGGTCAGCAAAGGTCGATAAGCAAGACGAGTGCTGTTGCGATCAGGTAGTGTATCCGGAGAAGCGCCAGCGGCTAGGTTCCAGCCAATCGGCGACGAAGCTGCAAAACATTCCCAGCAGTCTCATTGCAAAGGCTCTGCCGGGTAGAACACCCGCGGCCCTGTCGGTCTGCACTAGTCGCCACGCTTCACGCATGACCACTGGCGGGGTAAGCACCACCACTAAGGCGAAACTGAACTCCTCCGCCCAACTGCCGCATGGCATCCGGATCGCCCGGTTTGGCTTTGGCCACCGCCAACCCGTTGATGGCTTCGGACCGCGCCTAAGTCACCGCTTCGAGCGTTTCGCGCTCATGCTTCAAGTAGCCTTTGGGGTCTCGACAAGGTTGGGGATCAGGTCGTGACGGCGGGTCAGTTACACGTCGATTTGCGCGAACGCATTTTTGTACGCTTGCGGGCCTTGACCATTCCGTTGTACTTCACGATCACGTACACCACTAGGATGGCGATCAGGATCAGGATGACAATCGTGGTGATCACTGCTGGCTCCTCTACATAACGCTTTCCTCGTCGTTACGCCTGCACCCTTTAGTAACGCATCATGCCGCCGTCTTCGTGCTCCAGGTTGTAGCAGTGATACAGATACAGGCTGTTGTAATCGCGGAAGTCGAGCAGGATGCGTATCCGCTGCCCAGGTATGACCAGCCAGTATCATGCCAGCCCTCGTCGACGTGGCCGTCCTGAAGGCCGCTCCAACCCGTCGCGCCTATGATTGCGTGGCGCTCCAGCACCAGAAATTGTAGGCCATGCACGCGCATCGGGTGCGGCAGCATCCTGCGGTTTTCGAATTTCCAGACCTCGACGCTGCCGAGGCGGACGATTTCATCATCGGTTACCTGTGTGCCCTCGAAGTGTCGACTGTTGATGGTGCCGCGCATCATGCGCATCATCAATTCGAAGCGGCGCGGATGGGTCCGGTTGATCACAGCGGCCGGCTTGAGTGCAGGTGCGGCTGCAGCCGATGGGGCAGTGCGGCGGTGCCTTTTTCACGTCGGGCGATGCGAAACCGCATGACGCCGGCCTCAGCCGCGTAGTCAGTTCCGCCGGCGGCAGACAGGTGCCTTGGTCGCTGCACGACTGGACGGCGACATCGAGCACAAGCTCGTCATCGGCACGCGCCGCAATGAGTTTCGGCGCCGGCATGCGGGCCGTGAGCACGGTGCCGTTCTCGTAAACCTTGAGCGGCTTGCCCTGCAAGCGAATAGCGCTCGTCCGCCCCAGCGGATAACGAACTTCGAGGCGGACCGGCTTCCCCGCCACCCGAGTGCGCAGCGTAGTCGGAATCAGGGATTCGAATGACGCCGGATTGGCGTTGACGTGCCAGCCCGGTGCAATCAGGAGTCGCACCGCGATCGCCCGCGAGCCGTCTGCAGCCGGCGGGCCTTCGAAATGAGCGCGGATACGAACCTTGTCGGCACTGGTTGCCAAGCCATGACCGGCATAAGCCGCGAATCGCGGTTGCCTCCGGCGCCGGCATCCCACCATTCGGTTTGGCTGCAAGGGCTGGTGGGGGACGCGCTTGCCGAAACCAGTAGCGGGCACCCACCAACGCGGCAGCAAGCACCATCAACGCGGCGAGCGTCGCGTAGCCAACCTTGTGACGCTGGTTCATCTTGGACCTCCTCTTGTGACGGAGGGTTCGATCGCGTGTTCGATCGCGTTCGAGGTGAAGATTCCCGATAGACGCGCGACGACTCGGCCTCGATCATCAAGGACAACTGCGAACGTCAGTCCGGTGCCGCCCCAAGCAGCGAGCTGCCGCTCCAACGCAGGGTGTGGCCGGGTCAAATCGGCCCGCAATGCCACCAAGCTCACGTGATGAGCCTCACGAACCACGCCGGGGTCGACATAAACCATCTTTTCCAGCACCTTGCAGTTTATGCACCAGTAGGCGGTGAATTCGACCAGTGCCGGATGCCCATCGTTGCTCGCCGCAACCAAGCGATTTGCGGGAAGCGGTTGCCAGTCGAGCGGCCCGCCGGTGGGTGTCACTGCCAGCCCACCAGCGACTACCAAGACGACGCCTGCCACTCCGGTGATGGTAGCCACCCTACGTACCATCCAACCACGCGATCGCGCGATTGCCATACCGGCCCACGAGAGCAACAGGCCCAGCCAGAGCCACCACAACTAGCGTGCGAATGGTTGCGGAATCAAGCTTTGCGCAAAGAACACGGCCCCGGCGACGAGCACGAAGACGAGCGCTTGGCGCAATCGGACCGATGTGCGTAGGCACCAAAAGCCGCGAGTCGGATCAGCTCAGCAGGACCATTTGAATCCACACCCGTCACGGTGTCGCTAGCGATCGAGGCCCATAAGTCGCCAGTTCCACACCGCACGAACCCCATAAGCTGCAAGTCTGGTCGGGCACTCGGGCCAGGCGATCCGTTGGCTGGCAACCCTTTTGCGCACGTACTAGCGCTTTTTGGGGTCTTCGCTAGCGACTTATGGGTGCCGAACTAGCGCTTTTTGATGCCCCACACAACCGACCAGGCGCCCGCGCGCGGCAGTCGTTCGAGCCATTGCGGGCGCAGCAACAACGCGACATACGGTGCGGCCAGCCCCGCACCCACCGCGAGAAAATCGAGATCACCACCTCGGGTGGGCGGGTCAGTGCGAAGGCGAGCACGCCGCCGAGAAACGGGCCCGTGCAGGGTGTTGCCAGCAGTGCAACCAGCGCACCGGACCAGAACGGCTCCCAATAACCCCCGCCCGCCAGTCGCGTGGCAAAGCCGGGCACCGGCAGCCGTGTATTGCGATAGGTCAACATCGCGAGCACGGCAAGCACCACCACCAGCACGGCGAGCACCGCGGACGACTGGAACAGCCGTCCCCACGTCCAGTGCAGCATCGCCGTCGCAAGTCCGACAACCAGAAAAAACGCGAGTGTGCCGGCAGCAAAGACAGCCGCCGCGGTGACGCGCTTGCGCGCTGCGACTCCGGTGTGCGCGAGCACGGAACGAACCTTGAGCGGCATGGCCGGCAGCACGCAGGGCGTGAGATTCAACAGCAGTCCCCGCGCTGCAGCCAGTGCCAACTCACTCGGCAAGCCGAGAAGCAACGCATCAGACATCGCGAAGTTCCTTTACGCAGGCTCGATGAAAACGCTGAGGCTCGGGCATATCCAACGTTCCAGGTTCTGGTAGGAATCGCTCACCCTTGACATGGACCCAGGAAGCGTCCGGCAACCTAGCCCTTCCCTGGTTCAGCCTTGCTCTTCGGATGCCCCGTGTTCATGCGTTCCATCATCTGGTTGCAGTTCTTCATCATCCGGTTCATCTCGGCCATCATTTGCATCATGGGCATCTTGTTGCCGTTGTTCATCATGCCCATGCCACGGTCCATCATGTCTGTGCCGCTGCCTTTTTGAACCTGACCTTGCATCATCTGGTTTGCAGTTGTGGTGTCTTTCGCGTTGCTGTTCTGGGTCGCTGCAAGCAGGGTGGGCGCTGCAGCCAGGGAGGCTGCGATGAAGCTTGTCGCCGCGAAAATTTTCGTGATCTTACGCATGATCTTTCTCCTTGATGAGTTGCTGTGGGGGACGCGCCGGGAGTGAAGCCGGCGGAACCGTGAGAGTCGATTCGGCTTGGGGTTGTTCGTCTTGCTTGTCCTGGGCGTTGCCTGTCTTGCCGGAACCCATGTCTTTCATGCACTTGCCCATCATCAGCACGCACGGCAGGAAGTACAGGAAAGGCAGGGCACCGGCTGCCGCCAGCCAGTTCCAGCCCAAAGCCAAGCCGAGCATGACAATGACCGCCAAGCCGACCAGCAGCCGGTGTCGTTTGATCCACGTCCACATGCCGGACAGTTCGTCGTGCAACGGCCGAGGTGGAGATGAAGTTGAAGTTTTCATGATCATTGATTCCTGAAATACGGGTTTCAGCGTGTGGCATACCCATTCGACGGACCCTTGCCGAACGTGTAGATCACGAACGGCGCGGTCTTGGGGCCGCCCATGCGGGATTCGGGGCCCATGCCCGGCGAGCCATGCGGCATGCCGGGCAGCGAGATGCCGCGAATGTCCGGATGCTCGCGCAGAAGCTTCTGCACCACGTCCACCGGCACATGGCCGACCACGGTGTAGCGGCCCACGGTCATCAAGTGGCAGGACACAAGCTTGTCCGGCACTGCGTGTTCGCGGAAGACCGCGCCGAGATCGCTGCTGTCGATGACCTTGACAGCGAAGCCGTGCTTGTCCAGGTACTTGGCGTAAGCAGCACAACACTGACAGCCGGGGTTGTGCCACAACGTGGCCTGGATCGCTGGCTTCGCCATGGCCTGCACGGCCGCGAATGCCAACAGGGCGAGCAGCATCAGCCTCGCCATGCGTTGGGTATGGAAGAGCATTTTGGTGATTCCTGATTGGTGTGTTCGGGATTCGTCCACGATTACGATGCCCGACGGCTTGACCGCCAGGACAGTGCATGGAAACGAGGAAGGATCCAGGGGCGAGCACGCGCTGCCGCGACGAAGCGGCGGACGGCACTTACTGGTCCTGACGAATGTCAGGCGTGAACGATGGGGGGACGTGTGTCGGGACCGTCGGGCGTACGTCCGCCCGTGCGGTCGGGTCCGACCGGCTGAATGTCCGATTGCGCAGGAATCACGGTGACTGAAGCCGACGATACGGCTGGCATGGAGCAACCCGCGGCGCCCGTGCATGACGTGCCGCCCATGCTCCCGTGATGGGGAGCACCTCCGTTTGGTTGCATGTTGCGGCAACCCATGCAGCCGCCGGATTGCTGTTTGAGCATGACAGACTGCGCGTGGCCGACCGGCGCAGCCGTGACGGTTATTGTGCCGGCCATGCCGAAAACGACGCCAAGGAGCGTTAGCAACAGCAAGCTCTTTTTGAGGACACGTCGCATCACCGACACTACTCTACGCCGCATGCATCGAACGGGCAAAAGCCCGCGCCTTGCCAAGGCTTGAGACCCTTCCGCCGGTCGATAGTTCCACCCATTGACGCAATGGTCTGCACACAGCTTCCAACGTTCACGACTTTGGCCTGGGTATGAAATCCCTGATGTGGATCAGCGTTTCCACGGGCAGCACGGCAACCATTCCGTCACTGTCCAATCCCGCGTGCGCTGCATCGCATATCGCCTCGACCACCACTTCGACCTGCTCGTGTGAAACGAAGACTTCGATTCGGGCCTGGTCGGATATCCATTCCGGATTGTAAAAGTTCTTGTAGTCGCCGTAGCCCTTGATCCGGGTAACGGCGACCGCAGCGGCGCCCAGATGTTGCAAGACCTCTTCCACAGCCTGGAGACTGTCGACGTGCACTATGGCGTTAATTTTTCGGTATTCCATAACAGCCTCCCGGGTGTTGTGAATCCTCGATATGGGTGCACACGGACTCATCAGTACGCCAGCTCGCCTCGCTTGCGCAGCCGACGTCGTTCCCATAACAGATATACAGCTGGAATCACCAGCATGGTCAGCACTAGTGCACTGAGCATGCCGCCGACCATCGGCGCGGCAATGCGGCGCATGACTTCCGATCCCGTCCCGCCGCCGAACATCACCGGCAGCAGCCCGGCAATGATGGCCGCGGCAGTCATCGAGATCGGTCGTAGCCGCAACAGGGCGCCATCGCGAACGGCCTCGCGCATACCCTCGAAGGTGGCCGGTTGTGAGGTTTCACGGCAATGCTGCAGATAGGCGCCCACGGACTGGTTGAGGTAGACCAGCAACACGACCCCGATTTCCGCGGTCACGCCGGCGAGGGCGATGAAACCGACTGCGACCGCCACTGACAGGTTGTAGCCCAGCAGATACAGCAGCCAGAAGCTGCCAGCCAGCGCCATCGGCAGACTGCCCAGGATGATCAGTACCTGTGCGATGCTGCGGAACGCCATGTACAACAGCAATGCGATCAACACGATGGTCAACGGTACGATCATGGCTAGGCTCTTCTTGGCCGCCTGCATGTACTCGTATTGACCGGACCAGGTCAGCGAGTAACCGGCGGGAAGTTTGACCTTAGCCGCCACCAGCTTTTTGGCCGCCTTCACGTAGGAACCCACATCTCGACCGGCGATGTCAACGTAGGTCCAGCCGGTAAGCTGGGCGCCTTCACTCTTGATCATCGGCGGTCCGTCCGTGACCGCAACCGTGGCCACATCGCCGAGCATGATGTGCCCGCCACGACCGGTGACGATCGGCAACTCCCGTATGCGGGCCACCGAGTTTCGCCAGTCACTGGGGTAGCGCATGTTGACCGGATAACGCTCCAGGCCTTCAGTGGTCTCGGTCACGTTCATGCCGCCGATGGCGCTACGCACCACGTCCTGCACGTCGCTGATGTTGAGCCCCAGTCTGGCCGCTTTGTCGCGGTGGATGTCAACGCTGATGTAACGACCGCCTGCAACCCGTTCGGAATACACAGACGTGGTGCCACGCACGCTTGGCAGCACTTTCTCCAATTGCTTGCCGATTTTCTGGATCACCTGCAAGTCGGGACCACCGACCTTGATCCCGACTGGCGTCTTGATACCGGTGGAGAGCATGTCGATGCGCGTCTTGATCGGCATCACCCAGGCATTGGTCAGACCCGGAAGATGCACGCGTTGCTCCAGCTCCTTGCGAATGTCGGCTTTGGTGATGCCGGGACGCCATTCAGACTTCGGCTTGAATTGGATGATCGTCTCGTCCATGGCTAATGGCGCCGGGTCAGTGGCGCTCTGCACACGCCCCATCTTGCCGAACACCGTTTTTACCTCGGGCACGCTCATGATCAGCTTGTCGGCTTGTTGCAGCACCTGCCGTGCCTTATCGGCGGAAATGCCGGGACGTGCCGAGGGCATGTACATCAGGTCGCCTTCATCCAGCGGCGGCATGAACTCCGAGCCCAGGCGTGAGGCCGGCCAGATGCCGACCAGTACCACGATGACACCGGCGGCAAGCAACACCCAGGGATAGCGCACGACCTTGTCGATGACCGGTCGGTACAGCGCCGTCAACAGGCGGTTGACCGGGTTGCGGTGTTCGGGCGTGATCTTGCCGCGGATGAAATAGCCCATCAGTACGGGGATTAGCGTCACCGACAGAATGGCCGCCACTGCCATCGCGTAGATCCAGGTATAGGCCAGTGGCGAGAACATGCGCCCAGCCTGACCGGTGAGGCTGAGAATCGGCACCATGCTGAGGGTGATGATCAACAGCGAGAAAAACAGCGCCGGCCCCACTTCCACGGTGGCGGTGGTTACGCGTCGCCAGTGACTTTCACCGCCGCTGCCACCGCCCTCGTCATGCTCCATGTGTTTGTGCAAGTTCTCGATCATCACGATGGCGCCATCAACCATCGCACCGATGGCGATGGCAATGCCGCCCAGCGACATGATGTTGGCATTCAGGCCCTGGATCCGCATGATGATGAAGGCCATCAGAATGCCAATCGGCAAGCTGACAATGGCCACCAACGATGAGCGGAAATGGAAAAGAAAGATGCCACAGATCAGCGCCACCACAAGAAACTCTTCGATCAGCTTTTCGCGGAGGTTGTCCACCGCGCTGCTGATCAGTTGCGAGCGATCATAAGTCGGCACGACCTGCACACCCGGCGGCAAGCTGCCTTTGAGTGAGGCCAGCTTCGCCTTGACACCGTCAATGACTTTTTGTGCGTTCTCGCCGGAGCGCATGACGATGACGCCACCGACCACCTCGCCCTGTCCATCGAGTTCGGTGATGCCACGCCGGATCTGTGGCCCCATGCGCACATCGGCCACGTCCTTGAGCTGTACCGGCGTGCCGTTCTTGTCGGTCATCAACGGTATCGCCAACAGATCCTTGATGCTCTTTATGTAGCCGCTGGCACGCACCATGTACTCGGCCTCGGCTAGCTCGACCACGGCGCCGCCGGTTTCGTGATTGCCGTTCTGGATTGCCTTTTTGATCTGCGCCAGGGTGATGCCGTAGGCGCGCAGCTTGTCCGGATGCACCACCACTTGATATTGCTTGACCATGCCACCGGCGGTGGCCACCTCGGCCACTCCCGGCACGGTCTGCAGCTGATACTTCAGGAACCAGTCCTGCAGGCTGGTCAGTTGTGCGAGATCGTGCTTTCCGGTCTTGTCCACCAACGCGTATTCGTACACCCAGCCCACGCCTGTGGCATCCGGTCCCAAGCTCGGATGGGCATCGGCAGGCAGGCTGCTGGACACCTGGTTGAGGTATTCCAATACTCGCGACCGCGCCCAGTACAGATCGGTTCCTTCCTTGAAGGTGACATAGACATAGGAATCACCGAAGAACGAATAACCGCGCACGACGGTGGTGTGCGGCACCGCCAGCATGGCTGTTTCCAGCGGGTAAGTGACTTGGTCCTGCACCACCTGCGGCGCCTGGCCAGGGAACGGCGTCTTGATGATGACCTGCACGTCGGAAAGGTCGGGAATGGCGTCCACCGGCGTGCGCTGCAATGCGTACAGGCCACCGATGACGACGAAGGTCAGCGCCAGCAGCACGAAGGTCCGGTTTTTCAGAGACCAGCGGATAATCGCGGCAATCATCGTGGCTGCCTCCCGCTGTCTTCTAGCGGGGCAGTGCGTGGCTTGTGTTGGCTGTCCAAAGCACGGTTGCGCCTCGGCATACCGCTCATGGTCGCTGCCGGCAAGGTGGTCGATGGATGTGTCGGTGTGGTTGATCCGGACTCAGCCGGCACGCTGTGGGCCGACATGCTCGGCATGCTTTTATCGGGCATGTCCATGCCAGCCATGTCGCTGGAGGACGGTGCGGGCCCGGATGCTTGCGGCATCTTCCCGCAACCGGATTTGCCTGCGCCCAGCCGCAAGGCGGCCGCACTGACATTGGCCTCCGAGTCGATCATGAACTGCGCCGAGGTCACCACTCGCTGACCGGCGTGCAAACCCTTGAGTATCTGTACCCGATCACCGGAACTCACGCCTGCCTCGACGGGGCAGACATCGAAACGGCCATCGCCCAGCGCCACGATCACCCGCTGGCTCTGACCGGTACGGATCAGCGCCTGCTCGGGAATGGAGACTGCGCCGTATGGCGGTTGTGCTTCCTCGCCGGGCCGCCGCGTATCGAGTGTGACCCGGGCATACATGTTTGGCTGCAGCCGCAGGTCGGGGTTGGCGAAGCGCAGGCGCACCTTGATCGTGCGCGTCATCGTGCTGACATCCGGATAGATGTAGTCGACCGTACCGTGCCATTGCCTGCCGGGAAAGGCATCGAACGTGGCGGTTGCTTTTTGTCCGACATGCAGCAGCGCCGCGTGGCTCTGATCAACCTCGACCAGCACCCATACGGTGTGCAGATTCGCCAGTTTCATGATTTGCGTGGCCGGCTTCACGTAGGCGCCTTCACTTATGCCCAGGCTCATGACGGTGCCGGTGCTGCGCGCGTACCGCGCAACGCGATCGCTGACCTTGCGCGTGCGTTTCAGTTGACGAATCTGTGCGCTGCTGAAGCCCAGCGCCTGCATGCGCTGCTTCGAGGCGTCGATCAATGATGTGCTGCCACTGGACAGGGCGGTCAGATATTCGCGTTCCGCCGTCGCCAACTTGGGCGAAAACAACTGATACAGCAACTGGCCGGTTTGTACCGTGTCACCGGCGCTCTTCACTGCCAGCTTCTCGATCCATCCATCGGCGCGGGTATTGATGCTGGTGATCGTGTCCTCGTCGTAACCGACGTACCCCACTGTTTCAAGCCGTTGCGAAAGTGTGCCGTTTTCAACCAGTGCCGTACGCACGCCGAGATTGTTGACCACCTCCGGGTCGATCTTCACATCGCTGGATGCACCGCCCTCGCCGGAGGCGTACACCGGGACCAGGGGCATGCCCATGGGCGATTTTCCGGGCTTGTCGCTGCGGAAATTCGGATCCATCGGCGCTTTCCAATACAGCACTTTGCGTTCTGCCGATGCGGATGCGGTGGGCTGTGCATCGCCTTTTCCTGCCTTGTGCGATCCGACCATGTATCCGAACAGTGCGGCCAGCAGCACGACAACCGCGGCAATGAACATCCATAGGCTCTTTTTCATCGTGCTGTATCCTGGATCGTGACGGAGATGGGCAACGCATCGAGCGCGCCGCCGGTCTGATAGTTGAGTGACGCCCACTGGGTATAGAAATCCGCGCGCGTACGGGCAAGCTCCAGCTGGACTGCGAGGTACTGCCGTTCGGCGGTGATCAGTTTGAGAAAATCGCCTGTGCCGTTGCTGTAATCCGCTTCGGCGGCCTGCAGATTGAGGCGCGCCAGCGGCAGCAACTGATCGCGATACAACTGGATGCTCGATCGCGCCTGCTCGACGGTGGCATAGGCCTGATCGAGATTGCCCAGCAAACGACTGCGGGCATCGACCAGCGTGGCCTGTGCCTGACGCACGCGTGCTCGCGCGGTGCTGATTTCACCGCTGTGATTGGCGCCGAAGGGGATATTGATGGACACACCGACCATCAACCGCTTGTCCGGGGCATCCCAGAGGCTGTTGTAGCCGGCCATCAGCTTGAAATGCGGATACCGGTTCTTGCGCGCCAGCGCGAGACGGTCCTGGCTGGCATCTATGAGTGCATCCAGGCTTTGCAGTTTCGGGTAGCGCGACAAGGCCGCATCCCGCAGGGATGCATACTTTGGTAATGCCCTCGCTTTCGGCAGACCTTTCGGTTCAGCGACCGGCGTATCCGCAGGACGATTCTGCAGGGCATTGATTTGTGCCTGCACCGTACGCTGAAGACGTTCCAGTTCAAGCGCCTGATTGCGCAATCGAACCTGTTCCACCTGCGCTTGCAGCACGTCTTGCTGCGGCGACTGCCCCGATGCGTAGGAGGTTTCGGCCACGCCATGCAGCCGTTTGACCAGAGACTGGTTCTCGGCATTGATGCGCAATGCACGATGCACATAGAACCACTGCGCATAGGCGGCCCGCGCCCGTGCGCTCAGTCGCAGACGAAGATCCTGAATGTCCGCATCGGCGGAGGCCGCATTGGCGCTTGCCGCACGCGTGCGCAAGCGCAAGGTGCCAGGCCAGGGAAGCGTCTGGCTGATCTGCACATTCTGGTTGAGTCCCTGACGCGGGCCACCGGCTGTCCGGGGCGCGGCGGCATAGCTGAGCATCGGATCGTCCAGCGCACCGGCAGACTCGATGTCGGCGTGGGCCGCATCGGCAGCCGCGCGCATCGCTTCGATGCTGGGATTGTCCTGCAGCACTCGCTGCACGAGATCGTCAGCTGACAATCCGGCATCCGGATGGCCTGGGCCGATGGCATGTGAGCGTGCTGCCGGTCGGGCTATCCAGGTAGAGGTGGCTGCACCCGCAAGAGCTGCCTTGTGTGAAGCAGGCTGCGTCGTGCGCAATGCCTTTGAATTACCGGCACGTAACGCGCTCGAGGCGTGCGCAGTGGCCAGCGGAAGGGCCAGAAGTGTGCTCAGTGCACACGCAGACAACAGCGCGTACGCGCGCCGCGAAGATGTTGAGAACCGCATGAATTTTCCATTCGCAATAAGCAGACGCGACCACGATCGTGGTCGAACACAAGCAAAGTCCGAATGGAACGCCTAGATCAGTAGAACGCGGAACCGCATTTCAGGCGAAAGGGTACCGGCATGGAAAGAACGCACACGTACATACCCGGCCTGTGAGGCGGAGAATGTTCTTGCCACGAAGAGAGCAGGCGGTAGCGGCGTCGCTGGCAACTGCGAGAATACATGCGATTGTGCATCCGACCTGGCAGAGACCTGCTGGGCGCAATGCTGGACACACATCTGTGGATTCGGGCTGTGCTTTGCCTGCTGCGGCATGTCTTGGCAAAGTGCCTGGATGCTCGCGTTGGCCACGGCTACATCCGATTCCGCACACGCATACGAAACCAGCACCAGCTGCTGGAACACCAGCGACAACAACACTAGCAGTGTCAGTCGCCAGCGGTTGCGTCGCTTCACATGTGCACACGTAGCCATGATAGAAATCATACACGTGGATCAGACTTCAGAGTCAAGGCCTTCATGAGGTGAGTTTGAGGTGATGGTAATCCCCCTAGGGTGGTTCGGTGATGTGTGTCAATGCCGTTCACATGTCGAATAATCCAGAGTCATGTGAAACTACGGCTTTCTGAAAGGTGTCCGGGCAGCCATGCGTCTATTGATTGCGGAAGACGAAGAAAAGACCCGTAGCCATCTGTTCCAGGGGCTGTCCGAGCTTGGTGAATCGACCAGGATTCCGTAGACGCTCACGAGCCACTTTCTAGGAACCGCTTTTCGTACTCTACCGGCGACAGCCCCTGATTGCTGCCGTGCTGACGCCGCGGGTTGTAGAACATTTCGATGTAGTCGAACACATCGCTCGCCGCATCGGCCCGAGTCGTGTAGATCCGACGCTTGATCCGCTCGCGTTTGAGCAACTGGAAGAAACTCTCGGCTACCGCATTGTCGTGACAGTTACCGCGCCTACTCATGCTGCAGACGATGCCATGTGCCTTCAGGAACGCCTGCCAGTCACCTCCGGTGAATTGACTACCCTGATCGGAATGCAGCATCAGACCTCGCGCCGGCTTTCGCCGCCATACCGCCAGCGTCAGCGCTTGAAGCACCAGGTCGGCGTGCATGGTCGACTGCATCGACCAGCCAACCACGCGTCGCGAAAACAGGTCGAGCACCACGGCCAGGAACAGCCACCCTTCGTGCGTGCGGATGTAGGTGATGTCCGTGACCCAGTGGGTATTGGGTGCATCGACGGCAAACTGGCGTTGCAGCCGATTAGGCGCCACCGTGGCTTGTGGGCCACCACGCGGCTTGGGCCGCCTTCCGTACCCCACCTGGGCGCGCAGGCCGGCCAGTTTCATGAGTCGCGCCACGCGATGACGGCTACAGCGCTCGCCCAGATCGCGCAGGTCAGTGGTGACCTTGCGGTAGCCGTAGACCGCTCCGCTTTCCAGCCAGGACTGCTTGATCAGTCCCGTCAGGCGACGATCTTCCCTGGCTCGCGCACTCGCCGGTTGCTTCAGCCAGGCGTAGTAGCCGCTGGGGTGCAAGCCCAGCACCCGGCACATAGCGCGCAGCCGAAACTGGTGGGCATGGTCTTTCATGAATGCGTACTTCACCCGGACTGCTTGGCAAAGTACGCGGCGGCCTTTTTTAGGATGTCGCGCTCCTCGGTGACCCGACGCAACTCGGCCTTCACCCGGCGCAGCTCCGCCGCCTGATCCGACGCTCCGTGCGCTGCACCGTTGGTCTCGCCATGGCGCCTGATCCACGCATACAAGCTGTGCGTGGTGATCCCCAACCGGTCCGCCACCTCGGCCACCCGATGGCCGCGCTCGGTCACCTGCTTGACCGCCCCGACCTTGAACTCATCCGTATACCGCTTGCCGCTCATGGACACCTCCGTCGTAGCCATACAGTATGGCTCTGAGGCGTCTACGAGACCCTGGTCGATTCACTCTTCAGCTCACGCCGACGTCGATAGTCGATGCTAGTCATCGGACGTCTCCTGACGAATTCGGCATTCATGCTAAACCTTGGGGGTAACACCAAGGTCAACCCTTACATTGGTGACTGATCAGAGCCGGTGTGAAGGAGGCTGTTTCGTTCCTGCGAGACGGTGGCCGCAGCGGGTCTTGAGGCTCTTCCGACTCCGATCATTGGAAAAAACAAATGATAGTCATTATTATTTATCCCCTTGTTCCTACGAATCACTGTCATGCGCCTTGTCATCGCCCTTGTCACCATGATCGCTTTGGTCACGCCAGCTATGGCCGGCATGCCCGAATACACCCTTGTACTGCACCACCACACCTACCAACCGCAGACACTCAAGATCCCTGCCGGGACCAAGGTGAAGCTGGTGGTGGAGAACAAGGACGCGACGCCGGAGGAATTCGAAAGCACCGATTTCAGCCGAGAAAAGCTGGTCATGCCGCACGGCAAAATCACCGTGTACGTGGGCCCGTTGCGGAAGGGGACCTACCGCTTCTTCGGTGACTTCCACCAGGCCACGGCCCAGGGTCGGCTGATCGTGGAGTGAGACCATGATCGGTGTTGCCCTACTGGTTTTCCGCGAGGTTCTGGAAGCGTCGCTGATCATTTCGGTGGTCTGCGCGGCTACGCGTGGCGTCGCCCATCGCGGCTGGTACGTGTCCGGCGGCATCGCGCTGGGCGCGGCCGGCGCGGTGCTGGTGGCGTTGGGCGCCGGTTTCATCTCCGGTTTGGTCGGTGGCGCCGGCCAGGAAGTCTTCAATGCAGCCGTGTTGCTGATTGCAGTGGCGATGATCGGCTGGCACGTAGTGTGGATGTCGCGACACAGCCGCGAGATGGTGCAGGAAATGAACGCCGTCGGCGGTGCGGTGCGTACCGGTTCCAGTTCTCTGACCATGCTGCTGGCGGTGGTTGCACTGGCCGTGTTGCGCGAAGGCTCCGAGATTGTGTTGTTCCTGTACGGCATGTTGGCCAGTGGCACCGGAATGCACGGACTGATTGGTGGAACTGCCATCGGTATAGCCGGTGGCGCAGCGTTGGGCTTCGCGCTCTATGCCGGGTTACTTCGCATCCCGCTGCGCCACTTGTTCGGCTTCACCAACGGCATGCTGGCACTGCTAGCGGCCGGGCTGGCTTCCGATGCGGCACGGTTCCTGGTCCAGGGCAACTTGTTGCCGGCTTGGGGCACGCAGATCTGGAACCTGTCCTGGCTGTTGCCAAATGGGTCGATGTTGGGCCGTGTGCTCAGCGTGCTGGTTGGCTACGACGCCTCGCCATCGGGCATCCAGATCGTTTTCTATCTCGTCACCTTGACGCTGCTGGTGACCGGCATGCGCTGGTCAGCGCGTGCCCTGTTGCCGCGCCCGACACCAACCTCCTGATTCAACGTTCCGACGTCCCATCCGTCGGCACGACGCTCTTCAATATCCTTTTTAAGGAGTATCTGCCCATGCACGCCCCGCGCCTACACGCGACCCCGCGCGTCACTTCGCCATACCGCCTTTCCCGCTGGCTGTTTCTGCTGACCTTGCTACTCTTGGCTGGCACGGTGCACGCTGACGACTTCACCGTCTATTCACCGCATGTCATCGCTACGCAGAGCGAGTTCGAGTTACGCGGCTACCATCTGGGAGACGGACGTGCTAACTATCATGGCGGGCAGGCTGCGGAGTTCTCGGTCGCGCACGCCTTCACCGGTTGGTGGAAGCCCGAGTTGTACCTGGCTCGCTATGAGCGTGCGCCGGGCGAACGTTCCCAGTGGTTGGGCTACGAGTTCGAAAACGTGTTCCAACTCACCGAACCGGGCCGATACTGGGCCGACGTGGGCGTGCTGGCCTCCTACGAGCACAACACGGCCGGCCACGGTCCGGACGCGTTGGAAGCCGGTGCGCTGATCGAGAAGACCCAGGGTCGCTTCGATCACATCGTCAACTTGATCTGGGAGAAACACATCGGCGCCGGCGCCAGCCGCCGATACGAATTTCGCTACAGCTACCGCGGCACCTACGCGGTTTCCTCTGCGTTCCGCCCTGGCATCGAGGCATACGGACGTCCGGCCGATCATGCCTATCAGGCCGGACCGATCGTTGCTGGCGAATGGCACGTGCCGGACAGTACCTCGAACATTGAATATCGCGTCGGAGTTCTGTTCGGCGTCAACACTGCAGCACCGCAACACACCTGGCTGGCACAGGTCGAATACGAGTTTTTCTAAGTTCCGTGAAACCGAACACTGTACGTCAAATGACGTAGGAGCGTACGTGCCCGGGATCGTGCGGAAGGCGTACCCGCCATCAGGACGATGGTGACCATGATCAGTGCGCCACCGACCATCACGTGGATGTAGGGCAGAGGCGTATCGAAGATCTGGTTGGGAACGCCCGCCTGGAGGTTCGCCGGATACCTTCTTGCCATAGGGGTTGTCACGGGCATCGTCGCCGTGGCAACCGGCTTCATCGAGTTGATCAAGATCGACATGGACAGTCCGCTATACCG
>NZ_MSPY01000012.1:0-17532 GCF_003267965.1 Oleiagrimonas sp. MCCC 1A03011
GTCGGATCCATTCCGCCTGCGATGCGTGTCTACCTGACGCATCATCCGAGGTAGCTCGATTCAACTTCCGCCAACTCAATGCAGCGACCCCATGCCCACATGGAGCCCTCAACGGCCCCATGTGGGCATAGGTTGGACGCCACTTTTTTGTTGTCGCCGACAACACTTCCGACTTTCATGGAACCCCATCCAGGCACTGAAACCTTCGCAGTCACGCCCTTCCAGTCCGGGTGGCGGATACAGAGGTATGCCCTGGCGGTACTTCCATGTAATGGCGGGCAAAAAGACCGCCTCCTGGACGACATGGATAGACGCAGCACGGGGAGTCACAGCACCGTCAGCCCTTCTCCTTCTGTGGGCTCGTCAACATGCGACAAAACGGCCGTACCGCTACGCCTGAGGCAGGTATCGTCGTACCATGGATGAGCAGGCATTGGGAATGAAAGGCGACCGCTCAGGCATGGCTCCGAATCATTCAGGCAAATCCGAAACACCTGACAGGGCGCCCCTCGCAGTTGAGGGCGATGCATATGCGTTCTGCACGACCTGCGCGTTCTCGAGTGCCTGCGTGGCGGCGGGTTACGACAAACGCGAGCTTGCCGAGCTGCATTGCCTGATCGAGCATGTCGGCCCATTCGAGCCCGGGGCACACGTCTTTCGTGCCGGCGACAGATTCCGAAGCATCTACGCGGTACGTTCTGGCATGGTCAAGACCATGACCATGGGTGTCGACGGACGCGAACACGTTCTTGGCTTCTACCTACCTAGCGAGGTAGTTGGTCTCAATGCCATCTATCCGGAGCGCTATCCGTGCGACGCGATTGCACTGGAAGAAACCGAATTCTGCCGGTTCTCATTCCCTGCCATGAGTGAGCTTGCGGCACGCGTTCCCATCGTGTTGCAGCACCTGCTGCGCATGCTGAGCAAGGAACTCGGGATGGCCTCACACCTGGCGGGCGATCACACGGCCGACGAACGCATGGCTGCGTTTCTGGTCGACCTGGGTGAACGGTACATGCGGCTGGGTGTTCGTGATTGGCATTTCCGGCTCAGCATGTCGCGCACGGACATCGCCAACCACCTGCGTCTGGCATCGGAAACGGTCAGCCGGGTTCTCGGCAGGTTCCGCGCCCAGCAGCTGGTGTATATCGAAGGTCGCGACGTGCAGCTTCTGGATCCCACACGCATGCGAGCGCTCGCAAGTCCCGTGCTCGACCCCTAGATATGCCCTGATCCAGGTCAAGGCGAAGGAAGCATGGCCCGGGCAGCATAGGAACATGCATCCAGAAACCGATTCGCACAAGAACCACTCCGCCCTTGTGCCTCCATTCCCCCTGGCTTCCGCGCCGCACCGCCCCCTCTTCCTGGCCGGCTGTATCGCCGTGCTCACCGGCATGACATGGTGGACGATGGAGCTGGGAACGTTCTATCACGCCTGGCCTTCCTGGCCGCAGCCGACCATTCCGCCACTCTGGGGTCATGCCGTGCTCATGCAGTACGGCCTGTTTCCACTGTTCATGTTCGGCTTCCTGATGACGACGTTCCCGCGCTGGATGACGGGCCCACAAGTACCCAGGTGGCGCTACCTGGGAGTCGGCGGATGTGTGCTCGGCGGCTACGTCGTCAGCCATGTGGGGCTGCTGCATCTCCCCATGTTGCTGCGCGCAGGCATGGTGTTGATGCTGCTTGGCTACCTGCTCGGCGTGGGCACGCTGGCCGGAGTACTCAAGGCGGCGACGGAGCGCAACCGGCACGGATGGTCGTGCCTGACGGCCTTCACCATCGGTACGCTTGGGCTGATGCTGTTCGAGGGCTGGCTCTTTGGGCTGCTGCCTGCCTCTGCTGCGCAACTGTCCGTACAGATCGGCACCTTCGGTTTCCTGCTGCCGATGTACTTCACCGTGTGCCATCGCATGCTGCCGTTCTTCAGCCGCCATTGTTCGCCGAACTACCGCATGTGGCGCCCCGCCTTCAGCCTGCCGTTGATGTGGATGTTGCTGCTGGTCAGAACCGTGCTCGCCTGGCGCGAGGCGCAGGCCGCTCTGGCCTGGGTCGACATTCCACTCGCGCTTCTGTTCCTGGTGCATGCGCTGGCCTGGCAGCCCTGGCGCGCGCGGGGCCCCGGCCTGCTTGTCGTCCTGCACCTTGCCTTTGCCTGGCTGCCGGTGGCTTTCGTGCTCTTCTCGGCACAGGACCTGGTGTATGCCCTGCAAGGACGGTACATCCTCGGTCTGGCACCGCTGCACGCCCTGACGATCGGCTTCTTCGGCTCGATGCTGGTCGCCATGGTCACCCGGGTCACACAAGGCCACTCGGGACGCCCCTTGCAGATGAACGCTGTGGCCTGGACGTGCTTCGGGGTGCTTCAGCTGGTTGCGTTGGCACGCATTCGTGCCGAACTGGGAGATTCGCGGGGCCTGTGGCTGCTTGCGGCCAGTGTGGGTTGGCTGGTGGCCTTCATGCCCTGGGTGATCCGCGGTGCTTTCATCTACCTGACTCCGCGCGCAGACGGCCGTCCTGGCTGACATGGAAACACTCACACGAGCATTCGTGCCGATCCTGTATCTGCACATCACATGTGTGGCGCTCTCGGGAGCTCTTTTCCTGCTGCGCGGCGGGTGGATGCTGACGGGATCTCCGCTCGTCGACCGACGGGGCGTAAAGCTCTTTTCCTACACCGTGGATACGCTTTTGCTGACTGCAGCAATCGCCCTGGCACTGATCGTGCATCAGTACCCGTTCGTACACGCATGGCTGACGGTAAAGGTGGTACTGCTGGCCGCCTATATCGTGCTGGGCACCTACGCGCTACGCCGTGGAAAGACGCTTCGAACGCGTGTCATCTGCTTGGCCGCAGCGTTGGCTGTGTACGGCTTCATCATCAGCGTGGCGATCACGAAAACCCCCTGGGGCCTACTCGCCATGTTCGCCTGAGTGCAGGCTTGTTCAGGGCTGCACCATACGGATCGGAACGCCCAATTCCCTTCCACGAGGCCGGTCGCCAATTCCAAGCCCCATGCGCATGCCGCGCCCGATGCGCTCGGCATATTCGATCATGCGTGCAGCCGGTTCCTCGGCAAAGATCTCAGGCACCGTTTCGCGCCACAGGGCCAACCAGCGGGCGAAATGTGTGCGGTTGATACCCAACGGTTTGTGCATGGCCAGGGGATTGCCGCGATAGGTTCCAACGCGCAAGGCCACGGAGCACCAGAACGAAGTCAGGAGATTCTTGTGCACGGTCCAGTCTTCGATCACCGCGTTGAAGACCGGGCCGATGTGGTCGTCAGCACGAACCTTGTCGTAGAAGCGATCGACCAGACTCACGATACCGGGGATATCGAGTTCAGCGTGGAGGGCGGGGGCGTCGTTTGGCATGCGGCAAGCCTAGGCCATCTCCCCGAAAAACGATCTGATCTGGATCAAGGGAAGATCCGGGTCCAGCAGAGACAATGGCGGGATGGACTTCCGTCATCGTTCCAGTGAGCCGTTCGTACTGATTCGGGATTGCGCGGCACTGACTGTACCGGCAGGAAAACCGGTGACGATGAGGGTGGGATGCCTGGCCTACATCACGCAAGCGCTCGGTGGAAGCTTCACCATTTATGTCGATGGCAATCTCTTCCGTATTGCCGGTGAAGATGCGGACGCATTGGGGAAATCGCCTCCCGAACCGCTCACTCTTCCCGAACACGCAGGGACCGGGGAAGTCGAGGACCTCGTTCGCCGGCAACTGGAAACCTGCTTCGACCCGGAAATCCCTGTCAACATCCTTGATCTTGGCCTGGTCTACGAGCTGGAACTGCGCCCCCTGGCCAACGGCGAGCATGACGTGCATATCGTGATGACTCTGACCGCCCCCGGTTGCGGCATGGGTGCGATCCTCGCCGACGACGTGCGGTGCAAAGCGATGCGTGTTCCGAAAGTTGCAGCCGTGGATGTCCGGATCACCTTCGACCCACCCTGGAGCCTGGACATGATGAGCGAAGCTGCGCGGCTGGAAACCGGTTTGCTGTAAGTTCGCGCGCCCCCAGGGGCTGGGAATGATTCTTCTGTCTTCTATCGGCTTACCTGCAGGAAACGCAGAACCCATCAGGCATGGTGCACATCACCCGAATTGCGCCATGCCGACCTCACTGTTCGTCGGCGACATGAAATACTCGTGCAGGTATTTCTCGCCTTCGTCACACAGCACAGTGACCACGGTTCCGAGTTCCGGCATACGTTCGCGGATGCGCGCAGCCGCCAGCATGTGCGCACCGGAACTGGGCCCGCACAGGAGTCCGTGGCTTCGCGCCAGTCGCTTCATCTCCTCTACCGCTTCCTCGCTGGACACCGACAGCACCTCGTTGACCAGGTCGGCATGGCGCTCGAAGATTCCCGGCACGAAGCCATCGGAAATACCCTCGATCGCGTGCGAGGCGATTTCACCGCAAAGAATCGTGCATGACTCGGAAGGCTCCATCGCGAACAGACGCACGTTCGGATTGACCGCACGAAATGCCTGCCCCACGCCGATCAGGGTGCCACCCGTACCGACACCCATGACCAAAGCATCCGGAATACGTCCTGCAGGCAACTGAGCAAGAATTTCCGGGCCGAGAATCTCCCGATTCTCTTCCACGTTCCATTCCGATTCGAACTGACTGGGGCAGAAGTATCCCGGCTGCCTGCCCAATTCCCGTGCGTGCTGCAGCGCCTCGTTGACATGAAAGCTGCCGCAGAAGCGCACCTCGGCGCCGTAGGCACGCGAGATGGCCACACGCTCGCTGGAGAGTCCCTCCGGCATCACCACCAGCATGCGATATCCCTTTACCGCGGCCACCATCGAGAGGGCGTTTCCGGTATTGCCGCTCGTCGCCTCGACGATGGTGTCGCCCGGCTTGAGCAGGCCTTCCTCCTCGGCGTGCTCGATCATGTACTTGGCAATGCGCGCCTTGATCGATCCCGACGGGTTGAGGAACTCGATTTTCGCGTGGATGCCCTCAATCTCAAGCAGGGGCGTATCGCCAACGGCGTCCAGGATGCTTCGCGAGACAGTGGTGAATCGTCGGTTCATGTCACTCGTCCGAATGCGCATGCTGCATGGTTTCCAGCGCCAGCGCCGAGTGTGCGTATGCACCACCGGCCCGCATCTCGGCAGCCACCCAGATCGCTTCCATGACCTGCTCCTCGCTGGCCCCTTGCTTCAAGGCCTCGGCGGTATGCCCCTTGATGCAATAGGGGCACTGCGTGACATGCGCCACCGCCACCGCAATCAGCTGCTTGGTCACCGCGGGCAGCTCGCCTTCGGCGAACACGGCAGCGCTGAATGCCTTGAACGCCTTGAGTGCATCCGGCGCAAGTTCGCGCCGCTTGCGCGCCAACTCAGCGCTGGACGAAAGGTGCTTGGAGGATTTCATGACGAACTCTTCCTGTGAATGCATCGTGCTGCCGCCAGCACCGACCCGACCACACTTGCTCTCAAGGTGGCCGTGGTTGGCAACGGGAAAAGCCACACATGCGTGCTGACCAGCGCAACGTCAGCGCGTGGCCCCATGGACCCAGCTTGGTGGATCACTGGCGGGAAAACTTTGGTCGAGCTCCGCATCGATACGCTGCTCACGTACATCGATGGCTTGACGAAGCTCTGTTGCGCTCGAATCTGAAAGGCGAACTCCAGGAAGAGTGAGCCCTTGTGGCGCGACCATCACGAAATAGGGATGAACATGGGGAACAGACGTGGACATGACGACCCTCGCGCGCGTTGCGAGGCTTCACTGGAACATATCCATGATCGAATCGCTCTGATCCAGATCAATGGCTCAAACCAAGCAAACTTGAGTTTCGGCAATGACTGTTCGTTGTACCGGTAACACCCGACCTGACGGATGACGTCAGGAATCGGCCTGAGGCGGACATTGCGGCGCAACCATCTTGCGCCACATTCCTACTTGTTAATGCAGCACTTCTTGTACTTGTAGCCACTACCGCACGGACATGGGTCATTGCGTCCGATTTTGGGACTCCTGCGTCCGCCGCGGAAAGCACGCTCGTACGCTAGTTTTGGAGACATGGGCTCTATCATGTCAGCGGTGGCCTTATCCAGCGCATGGTCCTGCTCCCACGGATCGGACAGGTGTAGTCCGAAGCGCAACTGCGCGTCTCCAGGCGTCAGGCAAATACCGAACCACCGATTGGCCTTCTGCCGATACTTCCGGAGTGTACAAAGCATCGCTAGCCTTTTGGCTGCTTCGCCATCTGACTCACCCGAGCACATGATGGTTAAACCGCTAGCATCGTCGAACATCATCGCTACATCGTGCGGTTTGCCGTCCTGTGCGGCGCGATGAGCTTGCCGGTCGACGATTCGACTGAGGTTGTCGAACGCATCACCGCTCATCTCAAGCAACTGGAATCCTTGATCGAGGACTGCTGGCTCGGGCCGACGTTCGATCTCCTGCACAATACGCCCGAGTGTCTTGCCCTCAAAGCGCGTCATGAATCCCTCAGGTGTCGCATCTCCGTCGATACCTCGGCGACGGGCCGCCATGGCTATGTCTAGACCGGCTGTAAAGTCCTCGGCTAAATGCAGCATCGTCGTGGCATCTTCTAACCACAGATTATGCTTGAGGTGATAAGCAAAAATCGTCAGCTCTTGCGCGGCGAGAAGTCGATCAGCGTAGCGGGTGCGGCGGGCGATGTAGCTCAAAAACTGCAGCGGGGTTGGCAACAGTTCAGTGAGCACGTCGATCAAGAACACATCGCAGACCAAAGCCGCTCGAACTCGCTCGATCTCGCGGGTCTTAAGAAACTGGCGGGTCTGGAAGCTCAACGCTGGGTAATGGTCGCTGACCACGCAGAACATGAAGATTTCGGTGATGTCTGGAAGGTCTACGCTCGAACCGTCGGCACAGATAAACCGGTAACGCGGATCAACTAGGCATTCGGCGCAGGTTAGGCCTTGGTCATAGGCGTCCTGGATACCCTTCTTAAAGTCGTCCCGGATTACTTGATCGTTTCCTTTGCGCCCTTCGACGGTCAGGCGCTTGGCCTTCGCCTGGACGATAATCGCACGGTCGGCCCAGAGCACTAGAACATCGATCTCGGCGACTTTAGTCTTGCTCTGCCAGATGTCGATATTAGTAAAGACCCGATCGGCGCCGAAGACAGCCTCAAGACGTTTGGCGACGAAATTTTCGGTGAACGTGCCACGATGCTTATCTCGGCGCGAACGGTAGCCCTTGTCATGCTGCATCCAGTAGAACGGCGAGTCGTATATGGCTTCCGCCAGCGCGTAGTTCTGCAGCGAAAGGAATTCCCCGCTGGGCAATCGAAGCAATGGTGTCGCCGTAATCTGATTGAAGTCTTGCAGTGAGACAAAACGAGGATTTGCGTCACCGTCTGGCGCAGTGAACTGAAGGAGAATACGTTCGACTAGTTCCGGTTCCAGCCCGGCATAAGCAGCGACTTCGGTTGGCGTTACAGAGAACGCAGGCACCATAGTCCACTGATCCGGCGGCAGTGCGCGTAGAGAGTCCATGAATGTTGGAAAGCGATCCATGAGAAGCTCATCGACCGCATCAGCGACTGCACTGGCCTGCATGATCGTGAATCCGACATTGGCTTGGAGCCATTCGGCGTCTGCAGCGTAGCGTTGCGACGCAAGATCTAAGTACTGGAAGTTGTAGGCTGATTGGGCGGCGTAGAAGATTGGCTCACGCATTGCGCCACCCGAATCAAAGGGATTAACGTCCTCACCCCGCTTCAGTGCAGCTAGCGCCTCACCCAGCGAGAAGGCCCCAGACATTGCATCATGGAGCTCCAGCAGTAGCCGATCACTCCCCGAGATGTACTCACCCAGCACATCTGGACTGGGTAGAGTCCAGTCGATAGGTGCTTTGAGCAACAGCCCGAGCAAAGTGTTGATCTCTGTACGGATCAGTCGACCTGAATCGAAACGATCCCGCATATCCGCCTCGGTAAGGCGCTCGGTATAGACAAGCATGTTGTCGCGGAAGCATAGAGCGGCTACTGCATGCACATATCCTGGCTTCGTGCACAGCGCCTGGAGCTCGTCCAGGACCTCCTGCTCGGGACGGGAAGCCTTTTGGGTGGTGAGCAGTGGGTTAGTCTTCGGGTGGTGCGGCGGTTTCTTCATTACGTGAAAATAAGACTGTACTTGTTGCGAGGCAATCTCTCCTTAGGGTCGGAAGCCGCCTCCTATGATGAGAGCCGGAGAGACCGGAAATGGCGAAAAATCCGCCAAGACCAACACCTGCCAAGTGATCAGTACTTCCCGGGCTGACCTAGGCCCGACGGGGATTCGCAGCATACGAAATATGCCGTGTAACCCAGCATCCTGCTGTGTGGCCTGACCTGGATCAGTGCACGCACACCTGCGCGGGAACAAAGTAGACGACATGCGCGAGGGAGATCCGCCATGACGCATGTAGTCACGGAAAACTGCATCAACTGCAAGTACACCGACTGTGTGGAAGTCTGTCCGGTCGACTGCTTTCACGCCGGCCCCAATTTCCTGGTGATCGATCCGGAAGAATGCATCGATTGCACCCTGTGCGTGGAGGAGTGTCCGGTCGGGGCGATCTATCCCGAGGCGGACGTTCCCGCTGGGCAGGAGATTTTCCTTGCCATCAATGCGGAACTTGCTCCGCAATGGCCCGTCCTGACCAGCAAGATTCCCGAACTGGAAGGGGCCGACCTCTGGGACGGCATGCCGGACAAGCTTCCGTTGCTCAAGCGTTGAATCGACTGCGCTCAGTCATCGAACGAGGCGCCGGATGGACCGGACTCATCCAACTCCTGCTCTTCCCGGTCTAGCAAGGGAAGAATCTTGGGTGAGTCCATGTCCTGGAACTGATCGTGACGCACGGCCCAGAAGAAAATGGCCACGGCTACGGCGACCAGGATCAGGCTTACGGGGATCAGAAGAAGCAAGGCGTTCATGCCGGAACTCTCTGTCCGGGAACAGACACATCGTCACCTGCCGGCGCAGATGGCAAGCGCAAACGCATGGCGTTGAGCACGACGCCGAGCGAGCTGACGGACATCGCCAGCACCGCAAGCCAGGGTGACATCAGCCCGCATGCGGCCAATGGAACCGCACAGACGTTGTAGGCCAAGGCCCAACGTCGATTCTGTCGCAGGATCTGACCCGCACGTACGGCCACCTGACGCGCCTGAACGAGCGCACCGATATCTCCCGTCAGTATCAGTCCAGCCTGCACACGCGCCAGGTCCGTTCCTTCGAGCAGGCTCACGGCGACATCGGCAGCGGCCAGTGCCGCGGCATCGTTGATGCCGTCACCGAGCATGACGACCTTGTCGCCGTGCGCCTGCGCGGCCTCGACGCGGGCCAGCTTGTCCGCAGGAGTCTGGCGTGCATGCCAATCCCGGATTCCCAGGCGTGAAGCCAGCGTGCCTACACGCTCCACACTGTCACCACTGGCCAGGGTGACCGTCATCCCCTGCCGGACGAACGCCTTGACCATGTCGGGTACGCTTGGTCGCAACTGGTCCGCGAAGGGCAACCGCGCGATGGGTTCGTCTTCGTCGAACAGCCAAAGCGCATCGTCATCGGCGTCACCATCGACGTCCGTGTCGTTGAATCCACGCCGTCCCAGCGACAGGTAACGGCCTTCGACGCGGCCCCGGATACCGCCACCCGCCTCGATCGTGACGTCTTCGGCTATCGGTATGTCGCCAGGCGCGATCGCATGAACCAGTGCGCGCGCCAGGGGATGCGCGCTTTCGCGTGCCAGCGCAACGGCCGCACGCAAAACATCGTCACGCTGATGCCCGACAAAGGCCTGCACCCGATTGATCGTCAGCGCCGGCATCGTCAAGGTTCCGGTCTTGTCCAGGAACAAGTGATGGGCACAGGTCAACGACTGCAGGTGCTCGGGTTTCGTCACCAGTACGCCCCGGCGGGCCAGCACCATCATCGCGCGGGTCAGCGTCGCCGGCTCGGCGAGCGCGAAAGCGCATGGACAAGCCACGACCAGCACCGCAACGCCCACGTCGAAGGCACGACCCGGATCAAAGTAAAGCCAGCCCAGCGCAACCAGCATCGTGAGCGCCAACAACTGGACACCAAACACATGAGTGAAATCGCGCTTGGCTACCCCGACGCGAGAGGGGCTGTGTGTTGCATGCGGCAGCTCAGGCAAGGCGGATGCTGCACGCAATCGAACCTTCCCTACCCGCAACTCCAGAGGACCGTCCAGCACCAGGCTTCCTGCAACGATGTCTTCACCGCGTCTACGCAGGCATGGGCGTGACTCGCCTGTCAGACACGCTTCATCCAACCGCACGCGCGCGCTGTGAAGCACGCCATCGACCGGCACACGTCCACCCTCGTCCACATGGACACGATCCCCTTCCTGCAACTCGGAAACAGCCACCGCATGCAAGTGACCGCGCTCATCGCGTCGACGGCAGACCAGCGGCATCGTGGCCGCCATCGCCTGCCCCAGTGCGCGATGACGCTTTCTGGCACGCAACGCGAGATAACGCCCCAGGAGCAGCACGAATACCAGCATGCTGACGGAATCGAAGTACACCTCGCCGCGTCCCGTGACGGCCGCATAGACGCTGGCCAGATAGACCAGCGATGCGGCTACGGCGATCGGCGTATCCACGTCCGGGCGATGCCTGCGCAGTCCACGCATCGCATGCCGATAAAAGGGCCAGGCCGCATAGCTGACGACAGGCGCAGCCGCCAGCAGCCCGAGCCATCGAAACAGCGCCAGCGTGGATGCATCGATCGGCTCGAACCGGCCGATATAGAGCACGCAGGCGAACATCATGGCCTGCATGCCGAACAGTCCGGCGACCAGCATCCGCTTCAATGCATCGTCATGCGCCGTTCTCGTCGCATCATCGAGGTGCTCGTGCGCCATCGGCTCAGCCGCACAACCCGATGCCTCGCAGGCATCGAGCAGTCTCGGCAGCGCCAACTCACCCGCATCGAACGTCACGCGCACCTGTCGCGCGGATACGTCGGTGCGAACCCTGCGCACACCGGAAAGCCGGTACAGCCGCTTTTCCACATCCAGGACGCGATGAGGCGAATCCAGCTTGGATACATGGAGCATGGTCTCGACCATGCCATCTCGCCGTGGGCGAGTGACCTGCGCGAACAAGGATGGACGCGCCCATACGGCATGCCCGGTATTCACGACGCTGGCGGGGAGCTGCTGCGCGTGGACACCGGCACGCCGAGGATGGCATGGTGACTTCCGTGTTTCGGCGTTTCGTCGTGCCGAAGACTGACGACGACCACCCAGACGCAACCGGCCATCAATCCGGCGAAGATCGCCATCCCCAGCCACAGAACAGGCTGGGCGTACCAGGCATCGGAATGCAGGTTGTCACTGCGCTTGCGCATGATCCTGATGCGAAAGGTGATAGACATAGGAAGCCAGCATGCGTATCTGGTCCCTGTTGAGGCGCTTGTCCCAGTTGGGCATGTGGCCCTGCCGGCCATCGCGGATCGTGGCCTCGATATCGGCGAGGGTTCCACCGTGCAGCCAGATGCCATCGGTCAGGTTCGGCGCACCGAGCGCCTGATTTCCCTTGCCATTGGCACCGTGGCAGGCCGCACAGGTGGATGTGAAGATCGGCTCGGCGGCCTTGGCCATGGCCGCATCATGCCTGCGTCCGGACAGCGACAGGACGTACTGCGCCAAGTCCTTGACCTTGTCCTCACCGAGGGCTTTCCAGGACGGCATCACTCCGCCACGACCATCGTGAATGGAGGTGACGATCGCCTTGGCATCGCCTCCGTAGAGCCAGTCGCCATCGGCCAGATCCGGCGCGCCCAGACGCATGTTGCCGGTGGCATGCAGGCCATGGCATGCCGCGCAGTTGTCGCCGAACAGGCGCTTGCCCATCTGCAGCGCAGCAGGATCGTGGGAGAGCTGCTCGACGGTGTACAGGTCAAACCGCTCGAGCAGATCGTCGAGCTTGGCATTGTTGATGCGCACGTCCCGCGCATGCTCCCCGTGCGCGGTCCAGCCCAGCGTGCCCTTGTGGCTTCCGAATCCCGGGTACAACACGAGATAGATGAATGCGGCCACGAACATGGCCGCCGAAAGCAGGATCCACCATAACGGGAGCTTGCGCACGCCTTCGCGAATGGAGCCATGCGCCCATACATGTCCGCTGGTTCCGTCGGGAAGCGTGGGAATTTTCGCGCGGGGCGCCCACAGGAACAGGAACAGCGTGATGCCCAGATTCAGGGTGGCGAGAAACATCACCCAGAGCGACCATCCACTACTCATGTCGAAGAACCTCCGCGCTGCGACATGTCGCTCCCTGCCGGATCATCTTCCATGGGCAGCTTCGCCATGCGTGAAAATACCGACTTGTGGCGCTTGCGCCATGCCCAGACCCAGATACCGATGAACGTCACCATCAGGATGACCGTGACGACGCCGACGACATGTCCCCAGATCGGATTCATGGCGTGGCCTCCGTGCGACCGTTGCCGGAAACCACACGGGTTTCGGCAGGAGGACGCGCCTTGCCGCCCGGTTCGTTCTTGATACCCAGGCCCTGCAGGTACGCGATCAACGCATCGAGCTCGGTCTTGCCCTTGAGTGCGGTGGTGGCACTGTCGATATCGCTGTCGGTGTACGGATCACCCAGCTTGCGCAGCACGCGCATGCGCGCCTGGATGTCGTGGATATCGATGGTGTTGCGTGCCAGCCAGGCATAGCTGGGCATGTTGGATTCGGGCACGACGCTGCGCGGATCCATCAGGTGCATGCGCTGCCACTGGTCGGAATACTTGCCGCCCACGCGCGCAAGGTCCGGCCCGGTCCGCTTGGAACCCCATTGGAACGGGCGGTCATAGACCGACTCGGCCGCCGTGGAGAAATGGCCGTAGCGCTGCGTCTCGAAACGCAGGGAACGAATCATCTGCGAGTGACACAGATAGCAGCCCTCGCGCACGTAGACATCGCGCCCAGCCAGGCGCAGCGGATCGTAGGGTTTGACCCCGGCCGGCGCCTTCACGGCATGTGCCTGCATGAACAGGGGCGTGATCTCGGCCAGACCGCCGAGCGATACCATGATCGCGGTCAGCACGCCGAGCAGTCCGGCGTTCTTCTCGATCCATTCGAAGTGTCGATAGGCCATGACGGGGCTTCCTCAGGTCGCCGCCGGAATCGGCATGGGCACCTGGTCGTGCGTGGGCTCGGGGATGGGCACCGGAATCGGCTTGATCAGACGCTTGCGGGCATGGCTCGCGGTGTGCCAGAGGTTCCAGGCCATCACCACCATGCCGGTCAGGATCATCACGCCGCCCAACCACCGCGTGACATAGAACGGCCTGATCGCCATCAGGCTGTCCAGGAACGAATAGGTCAGCGAACCGTCCGGCTGCGTGGCACGCCACATCTCGCCCTCCATCACGCCGGCAATCCACATCGACAGCACATAGAGCAGCGTGCCCATCGTGTGCAGCCAGAAGTGCACGTCCATGGCCTTGTGCGAATACATCGCCGGGCGACCCAGCGCGCGCGGCGCCATCGCATACAGCGAACCGATGGTGATCATCGCCACCCAGCCCAGTGAACCTGAGTGCACGTGGGCAATGGTCCAGTCGGTGTAGTGCGAGAGGGAATTGACGCTCTTGACCGCCATCATCGAACCCTCGAACGTGGCGGCGGCGTAGAACACCAGCGACAGCACCATGAACTTCACGGCCGGATCGGTCTTGAGCTTGGACCACGACCCCTTGAAGGTCATCAGCCCGTTGGCCGCCGAGCCCCAGCTCGGCATCAGCAGCACCAGCGAGAACGCCATGCCGACCGATTGCACCCAGTCCGGCAACGCCGTGTACATCAGGTGGTGCGAGCCCGCCCACATGTAGACCGAGATCAGGGCCCAGAAATTGACGATCGAGAAGCGGTAGCTCCACAGCGGTTGCTGCGCTTGCCGCGGTACGAAGTAGTACATCATTCCGAGGAAGCCGGCGGTCAGGAAGAACGCTACTGCGTTGTGTCCGTACCACCACTGCACCATCGCATCGACCACGCCCGAGTAGATCGGATAGGACTTGGCGAAGGACACCGGAATGGCCAAGTTGTTGACGATGTGCAGCAACCCCACGGCGATGATGAAGGCGCCGTAATACCAGTTGGCCACGTAGATGTGGCGGATACGCCGCCGGCGGAGACTGCCGAAGAACACGACGGCGAAACTGACCCATACCACCGCGATCAGGATGTCGATCCACCACTCGGGCTCGGCGTATTCCTTGCTCTGGGTCAGGCCGAGCGGCATCGACACCATCGAAAGCACGCATATCAGCTGCCAGCCCCAAAAGGTGAAGCCGGCCAGCCGATCGAAGGCCAGCCTGGCATGACCGGTGCGCTGTACGACGTAGTAGCAGGTGCCCATCAGCGCACTGCCGCCGAAGGCGAAGATCACGCCGAAGGTGTGATCGGGCCGGATGTGACTGAAGGTCAGCCAGGAAACGCCGAAGTTCAACGTTGGCCAGGCCAGTTGCGCCGCCGCCATAAGGCCCACGGACATGCCGATGATGCCCCACACCGAGGCGGCCAGGAGAAACTGGCGGACTACCTTGTCGTTGTAGGTTTCCGGTCGCGTCGTGTCAGGGGCCATGATCGATACTGAAAAAGTGGAGTCGTAGGCGGAAAATCGAGACGAAACGAATCCTTCCAGCGCATGTGGCACCGGAGGTTCGAGGCCGGAGAACACGGATACGCGGACGCACGTCCCGTTTCGCACAACGCGCGCCGCGACATTCTAGGAACGGGCTAGCGCCTGCGCCCTGATCTGGATCAAGGCGAACATGTGCGCATTACGTATGCTTCATGGAGCGTGCGCGCGCACCTTCTGTCGCGCCTCACGCCAGGCTTGTCGACTCTGTACTCCCAGGTATCCGCGGACAGGAGAAGGGACATGAGTGAAGTTGCCCAGCACGCAGGGAAGCACGACCCTGCGTTATCCCCATGGTGGTTGCGCACCATCCTTATCGTCATGGTGGCCGGCTTTGCCGGACTGATCGCCATCACCACGCTGGCCTATCGCAACGCACCGCCGATACCGGCGCGCGTGACGGACGCCAACGGCGCCACGCTGTTCACGGGTCAGGACATCCGCAACGGCCAGGAGATCTTTCTCAAATACGGCCTGATGGACAATGGCAGCATCTGGGGTCACGGCGCCTATCTAGGTCCCGACTTTGCCGCACTGGCACTGCATCGCATGGGACAGGACACCGCCGATGCCCTGGCGCAGAAGGACTACGGCAAAGCCATGGATGCGCTCGATGCCGGCCAGAAGGCCGCCATCCAGGCACGCACCGCGGTGGAACTGAAGACCAACCGCTACGACCCGACCGACGATGTGCTGCATCTGACGGCAGCCGAATCCCGTGCATTCACCCAGCAGCAAGCGCATTGGCGCGCGTATTTCGAGCTTCCTGCGCGCAATGGCGGACTCTCTCCCGGACTGATCAAAAAACCCGAGGAGCTTCGTCAATTCACCGCCTTCGTCACCTGGGCCGCCTGGGCCTCGGTGGCCAACCGTCCCGGGACTTCGGCGTCCTACACCATGAATTTCCCCTACGACCCGAGCGTGGGCAATATCCCGGTGAGCGGCGCCCTGCTCTGGAGTGCCTTGAGCCTGCTGGTGTTCCTGGCCGGTATCGCGGTAGTGCTGCTGGCCTTCGGCAAGTTCGAGTATCTGGGCTGGATCAGCCGCGGACATGAGATCCGGCCCCATCTTTCCGAGGGACCGCCGAGCGCGGCCCAACGCGCACTGGTGAAGTTCTTCGTCGCCGTGGCCGCCCTGTTCCTGGTCCAGTGCCTGGTGGGCGGTGCCGTCGCGCACTACCGTGCCGATCCGGGCAGTTTCTACGGCTTCCAGCTCGAGGACCTGTTCCCGAGCAACCTGTTGCGCACCTGGCATCTGCAGACGGCCATCTTCTGGATCGCGACCTCGTATGTGGCGGCCGCCCTGTACCTGGGTCGCAGCCTGCGCCGTGACGAGCCCAGATCACTGGCCCTGTGGATCCATCTGCTGTTTGGGGCTTTCGTGGTGGTGATCGGCGGCAGCCTGCTGGGGGAATGGGCCGGCATCCTGCAGTGGCTGGGCAAGTGGTGGTTCTGGTTGGGCGACCAGGGATGGGAATTCCTGGAGCTGGGCCGCCTGTGGCAGTACCTGCTGATCGCTGGCCTGATGATCTGGTTTGCGCTGTTGTGGCGCATGGCGCGTCCACGCGATGCGGCCAATCCCGAAGTCCGGCCCATTGCCCGCATGTTCCTGCTCGCGGCACTGGCCATTCCGGTGTTCTACATCCCGGCCCTGTTCTTCACGGGCACCACCAACTACACCGTGGTCGACACCTGGCGGTTCTGGATTATCCATCTGTGGGTGGAAGGATTCTTCGAATTCTTCGCCACCACTGTCGTGGCGCTGACCTTCTACCAACTCGGACTCACGCGGCGCAATGTGGCGCTGCGCGTGATCTACCTCGATGCCATCCTGTATTTCCTGGGCGGACTCGTCGGTACCGGACATCATTGGTACTTCACGGGCCAGACCGGCTTCAACATGGCCATGTCGGCGATGTTCTCGGTACTCGAGGTGGTGCCGCTGACGCTGCTGACACTCGATGCATGGGACTTCGTGCGCACGACACGAGGGCAAGGCGGCGATACCCGTCTGCATGGGCACAAGTGGACGTTCCTGTTCCTGATGGCGGTAGGCTTCTGGAACTTCGTCGGCGCGGGCATGTTCGGTTTCCTGATCAACCTGCCCATCGTCAGCTATTACGAGGTGGGGACGCAGTTGACCCCCAATCATGGCCATGCGGCGCTGATGGGCGTGTTCGGCATGTTGGCCATCGCACTGATGGTCTTCGTGTTGCGCCAGACCAGCTCCGATGGGAACTGGCGCGGTATCGAGAGATATGTCCGGGTCGCCTTCTGGGGCACCAATATCGGCCTGGCCATGATGATTCTCATGAGCCTGTTCCCGAGCGGTGTGCTGCAGATCCGCGATGTGATCGAACACGGCTACTGGCATGCGCGGAGCGTGGAATACATGAGTCTGCCACGATCGCGGATGATCGAATGGCTGCGCCTGCCGGGTGACCTTGTCTTCATCGTTTTCGGCGCTGTTCCCTTGCTTGTCGCGGCCATCAAGGGCTATCTGGGCATGCGCACAGAGGCCCGCCGGACGACCACCAGCCCGTAGATTCGGCCGCGCCAGCCCGAACCCGCCCGGCGCATCACGGCGCCGGGCGGCACGGTTTATCTGTTCAGGTTCCAGCAAGCTCTCTAAACAGGATCTATCTACGATGGCGGGTTACTTCCCTTCCGATGAATCAACCCACCCATGTCCGACACGTCTGATCGTCAGCACGATGGAGTCCTTCCCGTATCGCCCGCCCTGGAAGACTCCCTGGCTGCGGTACACATGCCGCGCCGCACGCGGATGCTGAATGCACGCGTGCTCAGGATCGTCTTGCTGGCGATCGTGCTGGGCGTCGCCGCG
>NZ_MSPY01000013.1:0-11688 GCF_003267965.1 Oleiagrimonas sp. MCCC 1A03011
GTCGGATCCATTCCGCCTGCGATGCGTGTCTACCTGACGCATCATCCGAGGTAGCTCGATTCAACTTCCGCCAACTCGATGCAGCGACCCCATGCCCACATGGCGCCCTCAACGGCTCCATGTGGGCATGGGTTGGACACCACTTTTTTGTTGTCGCCGACAACACTTCCCGCTTTCATGGAACCCCATCCAGGCACTGAAACTTTCGCAACCACGACCTTCCAGTCCGGGTAGCGGATACAGAGGTATGCCCTGGCGGTACTTCCATGTAAAGGCTGGTAAAAAGACCGCCTTTTGGACGACTGAACCGCCCTGGGTTTCCCGGAGGCTGCTTGCGGATTCCGACAATGATTGCGCAGCATTCCGGCAATACTTGAACATGCGGCTAGTAATGACCGGAAGCCATCCCGTCGCACCCGGCGGGGTCGTCCATCGCTGCCTCAAGCCGAGGGATGATGTTGCGGCCACCTGGGGTGTTCGTCGTCGATGATGAAAGCATGCGCGTGCACGCCGCTCTCGTCCGTCGGCATGTCCACGACATGCGGGTGATCGTTCGGCAGACCATCGTGGTGGTGCGGGACGATCTGTGGGTCGTGGGCCGGCCAGAAGCGCATCGCTAGCGCCACGGCGGCGAGGGTGATGCCACCCATGACCAGGCCGCCCCACGCCGGTGAGACGAGCGTGCCCAGCCATCCAGCCAGCGGATACATGATCAGCCAGCATGCATGCGAGAGCGAGAACTGCGCGGCGAAGATCGCCGCCCGGCCCTCGTCGTCGCTGGAGCGCTTGAGCAGCCGCCCGCCCGGAGTAAGGATCGAGGCATAGCCGAGGCCGATCAGCGCCCAGCAGGCGATCAGCACGGCCGCCCGCGCGCTGCCGTTGACGAACGGCGCCGCCACCGCCAGCACGGCCAGCCCGCTTCCGCTGAGGGCCGCGCCGGCCAGCATCACCGCGCGGTCCGAGAGGCGGTCGATCAGGCGCGGCAGCGACAGGGCCGCGAGCATGGAGCAGCCGCCGAAGGCGGCCATGAACAGTGCCACGTCCTGATCGCTGCCGCCCACCCAGCGGCGGACGTAGATCACCGTGTTGACGATCACCAGCGCGCCGCCGGCCGCCTCGGCCAGGCTCAGGCTCAGCATGCCGCGCAGCCGAGGCGTGGCCAGGTAGCGCCGCATGCCGTCGAGCACGGGCGGGCGCGGTTTGATGGAGGGCGGCCGCCGCGGCAGGCGCACGGTCGCCACCAGCAGGGCGGAGAGCAGGAAGCCGGCGAGAGTGAAGCCGAACAGGCCGCGGAAGGTCATGCTGCCCAGCAGCAGCGCCGCCAGCAGTGGGCTGAGCAGGTTCTCCAAGTCATAGGCTAGGCGCGAGAGCGACAGCGCCCGCGTGTATTGCGCCTCGTCCGGCAGCAGATCGGGGATGGTGGCCTGGAACGCGGGCGTAAACGCCGCCGAGCAGGTCTGCAAGATGGCGATCAACGCATAAATCTGCCAGACATGGCTGACCAGCGGCAGCAGCAGCACCAGCGCCGCGCGCAGCAGATCCATGCTGATCAGCAGGGGTTTGCGCGGCCAGCACGAGGCGAATGAGGCCACCACCGGCGAGACCAGCACGTAGACCACCATCTTGATCGCCAGCGCGATGCCCAGCACGGCCGAGGCATGGCCCGGTCCGGCGAGGTGGTAGGCGAGCAGACCCAGGGCCACCGTCATCATGCCGGTGCCGATCAGCGAGGTGGCCTGCGCGGCGAAAAAATGGCGGTAGGTGCGGTGCTTCAGGACTTCAAACATGACGGGCTCGAGGCAGCAACACGGGATGGATGGCGTAAGCGCGTTCGGGTCGGCAGCGCATGCGCTTGGGGCTTACTTGAGATAGGCACGCAGAACGTCGATCAGTTCGTCGGCACCCTGCTTTCGTTCGGCGTCGTCGGCGAGCTCTGGGCTGGCGATATGCGTCTGCACGTGGTCCTCGACCACTTCCATCATCAGGCCATGGATGGCGCCCCGCACGGCGGCGATCTGATGCAACACCTCGGTGCAGCCCTTCTCCGATTCCAGAGCGCGCTCCAGCGCCTCCACCTGGCCACGGATGCGGCGCACCCGGCCCAGCAGCTTATTTTTATCGCGGATCGTGTGGCTCATGATGTACTCGACATATACCCTAGGGGGGGTAGGGTACATGAGCGAACCGTGTTCAGCACCAGCGAGCTGGTCAGCTATTGCCGGATCAGGTGGTCAGTTGTTCCGGAATACGCACTTTGGCTTTCACCTGTCTGGTGAGGTGGTTGGTCTCAACGCCATCTATCCGGGGCGCTATCTGTGCGACGCGATTGCGCTGGAAGAAACCGAATCCTGACTGTTCTCATTCCCTGCCATGAGTGAGTTGGCGGCACGCGCTCCCATCGCGTTGCAGCACCTGCAAGGTACTCGGCATGGCCTCACATCTGGCGGGCGATCACACGGCCGACGAGCGCATGGCTGCGTTTCTGGTCGACCTGGGTGAACGGTACATGCGGCTGGGTGTTCGTGATTGGCATTTCCGGCTCAGCATGTCGCGCACGGACATCGCCAACCAGCTGCGTCTGGCATCGGAAACGGTCAGCCGGGTCCTCGGCAGGTTCCGCGCTCAGGAGGTGGTGTATAGCGAAGAGCGCGAGATGACGGTGTCTTAATCAGACGAAAGTGAAGGCATGAGGAGGTCGGCACACTCCGCCCAGTCACCAGCAGAGGCCGATGAACAGGCGTACGGATGACGGTCATGCCTAGTTCCGCAGAGCGATAACAGCCTCGATAGTGTTCACCTGTACCTCATGTCAGCCAGTGCCTGTTGTCGCTCTTTATGAGGTGTCGCAATTCAGCCAATCTCGCCACCACTTTGCCATCGCGGGGCGCCTCAAACGCACGACATAATTGCGTCAGTTGCTCCAGGCTGACGCCGGCCTCAAACGCTTCTCGCACGAAGCAAAGCCGCTGCAGGGTCTGGGCGTCGAACAAGCTATGGCCGCCCGCGCTATGCGCAGACGGCCGCAAAAGTCCTAGCAAAAGGTAGTCACGCACGACGTGAACTCTTACACCCGCATCCTGCGCCAGATTCGACACGGGGTAGAGGCTCATCGATCACCTCCCATGGCTCACCCGGCGCAGCACGACAGTTGCTTGACGTCCTTGCTGAAGGTCTGTGCTGCGAGCTTGAGCCCTTCAACCATTGTCAGGTACGGAAACAGCCGGTCAGCGAGTGCTTCCACTGTCATGCGATGGTGAATGGCCAGCGCCGCCGCCTGGATCAGTTCCCCGGCTTCGGCGGCGACTACCTGCACGCCGATCAGTCGCCGGGACCCTTCCTCGACCACCAACTTGATGAAGCCCCGGGTATCGAAGTTGGCGAGCGCTCGTGGAACGTTGTCGAGCGTGAGCGTGCGGCTGTCGGTCTCGATACCGGCAATATGAGCCTCCTGCTCGCTAAGGCCCACAGTGGCGACTTGCGGGTCGGTGAAGACCACGGCAGGCATCGCCCGCAGGTCGAGGTGGGCTTCACCGCCTGTCATGTTGATTGCCGCGCGGGTACCGGCGGCCGCCGCCACATAGACGAATTGCGGCTGGTCGGTACAGTCGCCGGCAGCGTAGATGGTCGGGACACGGGTACGAAGGCTGGCATCGACGATGATGGCGCCTTGCCGAGTCACCTCTACACCTGCTGCCTCCAGGTTGAGTTGGTCCGTGTTCGGAGTCCGACCGGTGGCGATCAAGAGTTGATCAGCGAATAGCTCACCTTCGGGGAGACTCAGCACGAACGCATCATTCGTGTAAACAACCCGGCTTGCTTGGGTACGTTCCAGCACCTCAATCTTCTCGTCACGGAAGGCAGCCGTCAGGGCCTCGCCAATGGCCGGATCTTCACGGAAGAACAAGGTGCTGCGCGCCAGAATGGTGACCCGGCTGCCCAACCGGGCAAAGGCCTGGGCCAGTTCCACCGCGACCACCGACGAGCCGATGATGGCCAGATGCTCCGGAACGCTCTCGCTGGCCAGCGCCTCGGTCGATGTCCAGTACGGAGTGTCAGCAAGACCGGGGATGGGCGGTATGGCCGGACGCGCCCCGGTGGCAATCAGGCAGCGATCGAACGCAACCTGCTGCTGGCCCCCATCATTCAGCGCCACGGTCAGGTTGCGGCCGTCGTCGAAGCGGGCTTCTCCGCGCAGGACCGTAATCGCCGACTGACCATCCAGGATGCTTTCGTACTTGGCGTGACGCAGTTCCTCGACCCGCGCCTGCTGCTGCGCCAGCAATGGCCCGCGCCGGATTGTGGGTGGCGTGGGGGGAAGGCCCTCGTCAAATGGGCCTTCGCGGCGCATGTGGGCGATGTGGGCGGCGCGGATCATGATCTTGGAAGGAACGCAGCCGACATTGACACAGGTGCCGCCGATGGTGCCGCGCTCGATGAGCGTCACCCTGGCCCCCCGTTCGACCGCTTTCAACGCAGTGGCCATCGCGGCGCCGCCGCTGCCGATCACGGCAATATGCAGCGGGCCGCCATCACCACCAGTTGTTGTCTGAAAGGTGCGTTCATCCGTGGAAGCGGATCCCTCGCGAGCCTCATCGACCGATTGAGCCGTGTAACCAGCTGCAGTCACCGCGGCCAACAGCGTATCGGCGCTCGTCTCGGGGGCTTTCTCGACCGTTGCCCATCCTTCGGCATAGGATACTTCCGCGCGCTGCACGCCAGGCACCTGCTGCAGAGCCGTCTGGACGTGTTGGGCACACGACGCGCACGTCATGCCGGAAATCTTCAACTGCATCATGGATTGACCCTGTCGTTGTTTTCGACATCGCCATTTGACGGCACCCCGCATGCACCCTCATCGGTCGCGCAACGGCGGTGGCTCGGCGCCACCATGTCCCAGATTGCAAACACGGTCATGGCCACCAAGCCCGTGTACAACACGCCTCTGGACACCGCATGGCTCAGCAGGCCGCCCGTGAACGCGTAACGCCCAATCAACACCAGCACCGGACCGATCATGCCCAGCGCGCTGCGCTGCCATTGGCGATGACTGAGCCAGCCCAGCGCATTGACCAGCAGGACCAGCACGGCAAAGATCGGCAGGATCTTCAGGAACAGAGATTCCCACCGGGACAGGAAACCCAGTCCGATGGCTGCCCCGAGGCTGGCCGCCGCCGGGAAGCACATGGCGCAGGACATGGTCGACAGCAGTGTGCCGACCACACCGAATTTATCGGCGATGACGCGAAGGTTGGGCCTCATGGCCTTACTCGCCCTGCTTGACGGTAGACGGATAGCCGGCATTGGCGGTGGCCTTGGTGAGCGCCGCAGCCCGGGTCTTGGTGTCGTCGAAGGTCACCACGGCATCGCGCTGACGAAAATGCACCACCACCTTCTTCACACCGGGGACTCGGAACAGGGCCGTCTTGACCGTGATCGGGCAGGCCGCGCAGGTCATCCCAGGTACGGACAGGGTGACCGTCTGATCGGCGGCCCAGGCGGGTGCGGCAAGCACTGCGGAGAGTACGGCGAGGATGACGAGTTTTTTCATGTGGAATCTCTCCCTTCAGTAGAACAGCGGAAGCACATAGGGATACACAAGCGCGACCAGCACCAGAGCTGCGACAAGCCAAAAGATCAGCTTGTACGTGGTGCGAACCTGCGGCCTGGCACATACCTCACCGGGCGTGCACACAGTGACCGGTCGGTAGATCCGGCGCCAGGCGAAGAACAGGGCAAGCAGGGCGGCACCGATGAACAGCGGACGATACGGTTCCAGCACCGTGAGGTTGCCAATCCAGGCACCCGAGAAACCCAGGGCGACAAGTACCAGGGGACCGAGGCAGCAGGTGGAGGCCAGGATGGCGGCGAGACCGCCAGCGGCCAGAGCACTTCGCCCCTGTTTCAGTTCAGACATGCCACGCTCCTTCCGAGCATCGACCGGATGGCGTAAGCTTATTTCCGTAGTCAAGTACGGAGTCAAGCGCCATGAACCATGCCCGAGGGAGCCTGACGATCGGTGCCTTTGCAGCGACGGCAGGGGTCAATGTGGAAACCATCCGTTTCTATCAAAAAAGAGGGCTTCTACCGACACCCGAGCGTCCCCAGGGCAGGATTCGCCGTTATGGGCAGGGGGATGTGGAACGGGTGAGGTTCGTGAAATCGGCCCAGAGGCTGGGCTTCAATTTGGACGAAATCGGCCAGCTCCTGAAACTGGAGGATGGGGCCCATTGCAGCGAAGCCGCCGAATTGGCTAGGCAGCGCTTGGCCGATGTACGCGCCCGCCTGTCGAACCTCAAACGGATGGAGGGGGCGCTGTCCACACTGATAAGCAAGTGCAACGCGCAGCACGGGGAAGTCTCCTGCCCGTTAATTGCGGCGCTACATCATTCAAGATAAGAGCCCCTGAACGTCACGTATGACTTGGAAAGGAGACTGTAAGGCGGCACCCGGCTGGGCGGATACAACGCGACGACGTCATGCCATGAATGATGTCCGATTGGGGTACACTACGCTTATGTTCGTCCGCGCCCACGAGAAACACTGGTTCCGCCGCGCAAGTGCCCTGGCGCTTCTGGCGTGGCTGGGACTAGTTCTGATGGGCATGGCACAGGCGATGCCTGTGCCGACGCACGATACCCTCTCTTTGCAGGCATCGACCCTGTCCACGACGACGGGACACACGCATGCTTCGCACACCTGCGGAGCGCAATTCGGCTGCCACTGCGGTGGCCTGTGTTACGGCGGAACCGTGCCCGACAGCCGCGCGCTGGCGCATGCCTCCATGCACGGCAACGAATACGCGCCGCTCGCGCCCTCCGTCCCCGTCCGACTGCACCCTCCGCTGTTGCATCCACCGTCGGCCTGATCACCCTCCTGCAAATTGCGCCGAGTTAGGCGTCAGTCCCGCGTCCTTTGCGACACGGGTTTCCTGTGCAATTTCGGCGACGCGCCATGCGCCGCGTCGTCCGAGGAGTAGTGACTCATGTCATTCGAACACGATCATCCGTCAGCGGCCCTGTTGTCGCGACGACGCTTCGTGCTGGGCCTGGGCGGTGCCGCCGCGGGTTTGGCTCTGCTGAAACCCGGTACGGGGTGGGCTGCCGACGCGCTTTCCGCTTCCGCAGCATCTCGCCATCCGGCGGTGTTGCGCGGCACCCACTTCAAGCTGGACATTGCCGAGACGCCGGTCAACATCACCGGCCGCAAGGTGCTGGCCACGGCCATCAACGGACAACTTCCGGCACCGGTGTTGCACTGGCGCGAAGGTGACTTGATCACCCTCGACGTGCGCAATCGGCTGCCGGTATCCAGCTCCATCCACTGGCACGGAATCCTGCTGCCGTTCCGCATGGACGGCGTGCCCGGCCTGAGTTACCCCGGCATCGCGCCGGGCGGCATGTACCGCTACCATTTCCGGGTCAAGCAATCGGGCACCTACTGGTACCACAGCCACACGCGATTCCAGGAGCAGACCGGCCTGTACGGTGCGATCGTGGTCGAACCGCGTGACGGCGAGCGCTTCCCCGCCCAGCGCGACTACGTAATGGTGCTCTCGGACTGGAGCGACTCCGACCCGGAAACCATCTACGCCAACCTCAAGAAGATGGGCGACTACTACAGCCGCACGGAACCGACCATCCCGGAACTGATGCGCGATGCCCGCGCCCACGGCATCTCCACGGCGCTGAAACAGCGCCTGGCCTGGGACAAGATGCGCATGAGTCCGCGCGACCTGTCCGACGTGACCGGCTACACCTACACCTACCTGATCAACGGCGTGCCGCCGGCAGGCAACTGGACGGGGCTGTTCAAGCATGGCGAGAAAGTTCGCCTTCGCTTCATCAACGCCTCCGCGATGACCTACTTCGATGTGCGGATTCCGGGTCTGAAGATGACCGTCGTCGCCACCGATGGCCAGGACATCGATCCGGTGTCGGTCGAGGAGTTCCGCATCGGGGTGGCCGAAACGCTGGACGTGATTGTCGAGCCGGCGGCCGACCGCGCCTGGACCGTTTTTGCTCAGGCCATCGATCGCAGCGGTTTTGCCTTGGCTACACTGGCCCCGCGCGAGGGCATGCGGGCCGAGGTGCCCGCTATGGATCCGATCCCGAGCCTGACCATGGCCGACATGGGCATGAACATGGCCGGCATGAAGGGTATGGCCGGCATGAAAGACATGGCGATGGGCAGTGGGCAGCACATGGCCAAGGGCCATGACATGAGCGCGATGCAGGGCATGGCCGGCATGTCCATGTCCGCGCAAACGGTGCCCATCCACCATCATTACCCTACCGAGTACGGCCCGCAGAACACCAAGTGCATCGACGTGGCCTCCACGGCACTGGACGATCCCGGTGCCGGGCTGCGGAACAACGGTCGTCGCGTCCTTACCTATGCCGACATGCACACGATCGGCGGTCCTATCGACGATCGAGCGCCGGGGCGCGAGATCGAATTGCATCTGACCGGCAACATGGGCCGCTACATGTGGTCGTTCAACGGCGTGCCGTATGACAAAGCGCGACCGATCCTGTTCCACCATGGCGAGCGTCTTCGCATCGTGCTGATCAACGACACCATGATGAATCATCCCATTCACATGCATGGCATGTGGAGCGAGGTGGAAACGCCCGATGGCGAATTCCGCGTGCGCAAGCACACCGTCAATGTACGACCCGCACAGCGCATCAGCTATCGGGTCACGGCCGATGCACTTGGACGGTGGGCGTATCACTGCCACATGCTCTATCACATGGACAGCGGCATGTTCCGCGCCATCGTGGTCAAGTGAAGGAGATGACGATGAACGCGTGTACAAACCGAATGGACGTCGCTTTCCGTAACCGGGTCATTCGTGCGACGGGCTTGGTTGTGCTGATGCTCAGCGCGTCGGTGGTGGCAAAGCAGCAAGTCTCGCAAGACCACTCGCCGGCTCCCTCGACCGCGCCCGCGGTCGGAGCCATGACATCAAGCCAGGAGAAGGCAGATCATCATCCATGCGGCAAGTCGATGCATCCGCATGCGGACGACGAATCCTCCATGGAAGCATGTCCCAAGCCCAAGATGGACATGTCCTCCCATGCCATGCACATGCAGCATGCCGAGGACAATCCGGCACGCCCGCCCACCATCGGCAGCCTGCCCAAGAGCGACGGCGCTGCGCCGGAGCCGTATTCGGCTTATGGCGTCACCCTGCACATGCCCAGCGATCCATTGCTGTCGAAATTCATGCTGAACAGCCTGGAATATGTCCGAGGCGACAGCGGTTCGTCCCAAGCCTGGGAAGTCAAGGCGTGGGCCGGTCACAATACGAATCGACTGTGGGTGCGCACCGAAGGCGCGCGCAGCGGCGGGCGCCTCGAGGAAGGAGATGCCGAGCTGCTCTGGGGGCACGCAGTCAGTCCGTTCTGGGATGTGATGCTCGGTGCCAGGCACGATCTCGGTGTGGGACCCACGCGCAACTGGGCCGCACTAGGCATTCAGGGGCTTGCGCCCTATCAGTTCGATTTCGAGGGAACCGTGTACCTGGGTCCGAGCGGGCGCAGCGCGCTGCGCGTACGTACTTCGCAGGAATGGCTGTTTACGCAGCGCTTGATCCTGGAACCGGAACTGGAGCTCAATGCCTATGGCAGGGGCGACCCTCGGCGCATGTACGCGGCCGGCCTTGCTGACACGGCGCTGAGCCTGCGTTTGAGATACGAGTTCAGCCGCAAGTTCGCACCCTATGTGGGCTTCGCCTGGACGCGCAAGTGGGGAGGGACGGCGCGCATGGCGCGACTTGAGGGCAGTCCCGTTACCGACCATCAGTTACTGGCCGGACTCCGGATCTGGTTCTGAAATAGAGCGGAGCGATCGAAATGAAAAAACACGTTAAGCACTACGGCATTGCTTTTCTGGTCGTGTTGGTCCTGCTGACCGCGGGAACCGGCGTTTTCGTCTATTCAGGAATCTACAACATCGGTGCAGACGATCATCACACCAAGCCTGTGTATGCCATGTTGCAGGTCTTGCGCGATCGCTCGATCGACCTGCGTTCGGAAGGTGTCGTTGTTCCCGATCTCGACGATCCGAAGTTGATTCTCAAGGGCGCCGGTCAATATGCGGCCATGTGCACGGGATGCCACCTCTCGCCCGGTGTGAACGACTCCGAGTTGCGGGTCGGGATGTATCCCAAGCCGCCCGACTTGTCCAAGGTTCATGTCGATCCGAAACATGCATTCTGGGTCATCAAGCATGGCATCAAGATGAGTGCCATGCCGGCCTGGAGCATGGCCGGCCATGACGATCCCACGATCTGGAGCATGGTGGCCTTCGTGGAGAAACTGCCCGGGATGACGCCGGCGCAATACAAGGCCATCGTTGCCAAGGCTCCGCCGGACGAGGACATGGACATGGATCACGACCACGTCCATCAACACCCCCACGAGGCACCCTCGCAGCCGAACCACGCGCCCGGCGCCGATGCCCCAACCGACACCACGCACGCTCCGACGGACACGGCAAGCCCGGCAACCGCGCAAAGCAGCTAGGCGTGTCGAGACGATGCGATGTTGCCCCGGCAGACGGCGAGGCAACATCGCACCCGCACCCGCAGCCGCCCATGCCAAAAATGGCCGATGGCCATGCGCCGGAGGTCGTGGGCAGAACATGGTTCAACCCTGTGACCGCATGCCGACTCCGGCATGCGGTCGTCATCGATATTCCGGGAGTGCAACAATGCTGAAAACGCTCGCCATCACCAACATAGCGATTTCCGTCGCGCTGATGCTGTGGTCGATACGCGACCTGCAGCGGCGTCCGCCACCGATGACGGTGATGAAATGGGTCTGGCCGCTGACGTTTCTCTGGGGCGGGCTTTTCGCCTTGCTGATGTACCTTTGGTTCGGGCGTGCTCCGATTGCTGGCTCATCGGCTGAACGACACGGCCAACGACCGATGTGGCAGAGCGTGGCGCTGGGCGCGACGCACTGTGGAGCGGGCTGTTCGCTGGCCGACCTGCTGGTCGAGGGCGGCATGTTCGTGCTCGGTCTCGGCTTCGTGGTCCTTGGACACAAGGTATTCGGCAACTGGATCGTCGACTACATCGCCGCGTTGACCATCGGCATCGTGTTTCAGTACGGCGCCCAGGTAGCCATGTCCGACCAGCCCAGGCTGGTCGTGGCCTGGCAGTCGTTCAAGTCCGATGTGCTGTCGCTGTCGTTCTGGCAGATCGGCATGTACGGCTGGATGGCGATCAGCATCTTCGCGTTGTTCGGCGAATCTGCGATGACCCCGAACCGCTGGCTGTTCTGGTGGATGATGCAGGTGGCCATGCTGTGCGGTTTCGTATGCACCTACCCCGTGAACTGGTTACTGATTCGCGTCGGCATCAAGGAGGCGATGTAATCGTCATCGAAATGCCGCCGTGAATGATCGGGACAACCGTTGACGTCCGATGGTGGGTTCGACCCGAGGTATTCATCTTTCAGCAAGCATTCTGAATGGCACAAACCTAGAATGGCGGATCGCTCTCTCAACTGAGTCGATCCCATGACCGAAGCCCCCGAACACCATCGACGCGAGGCCCTGCCAGTTTCTCCCGCCCTGGAAGACTCCCTGGCTGCGGTGCACTTGCCGCGCCGCACGCGGATGCTGAATGCACGCGTGCTCAGGATCGTCTTGCTGGCGATCGTGCTGGGCGTCGCCGCG
>NZ_MSPY01000014.1:0-10089 GCF_003267965.1 Oleiagrimonas sp. MCCC 1A03011
CGAATTTCTGGGAGAGGCGCTCGTGATGTGGGCCAAGGAGCACGGCATGGCGATCCGGGACATCCAGCCTGGAAAGCCCAACCAGAACGCCTACATTGAACGATTCAACCGCACCTTCCGCGAAGAAGTGCTCGACCAGTATCTGTTCTTGCGACTGGAGGATGTCCGGGAAGCGGCCTACTGGTGGACCATCGAGTACAACGAGCAACGCCCCCATGACTCGCTGGGCGATCTGACGCCCGTCGAGTACCGGCAACGAGCCGCCAAGAGCTCTACTTTTGAAATGTCTGCTTGACGGGGAAGCTTACGGGTCTACACCAGCGATGACTGGCGAAGCTTTCTGTCCGCACATGGCCTGACCTGCAGCATGATCCGGCGAGGCAACTGCCATGACAATGCACCGGTGGAAAGCTTCTTCGGCCTGCGCAAGCGAGAGCGGATCAGGCGCAGGATTTACCCGACCAAGGAGACCGCGCGCTCTGACGTATTCGACTACATCGAGATGTTTTACAACCTCAAGCGCCGGCATGGTTCAAATGGCGACCTGTCGCCTGTAGAGTTCGAACGGCGCTACGCGCAATGAGGGTCCTGAGTGTCTACAGAACCCTGGGCGTATCAGCTTAAGAGCATCAGAGAACTGCACAAGCTGCCGCGAGATGGGCTTGCAAAGGTCCGAATAAGTGCGCCATCTTGAATTTACCTGCTTACTGCCACAAACTGGTAAGTGGACTGGATGAATAGTGTAAACCGTTGCCGGCATGAGGAAGGCAGTGCGTGGAAGTGCACCCATAGGCTATGAATGAAGGTTTGTTGCACATCCCCGCGGTTGAAGCCATTTGGGGCAACATCGCCAAGCCTTTGCGAATTGACCAACCAACAGTCTGCTACGGCGATGGTATCTTGAAGCACGACAGTGCAATCTTCATTTGGAAGGATTGATTGTCGATATCGCGCTTAGTGCTGTAGCGAGGGCAGCTTTTGTTATGTCGGAAGAAAATGTGTTGTCGTTGATCGGAAGGGGGTTGCTTGACCGAATTTTCCCCAGGCGAAAGTTGCTAAGAGAGATTCGGGCGCGATGGGGCAAACCTAGTAACAAACGGGCTTGGCTCCCAAGTGCTCATTTCGATCTGACCCGGGGAGAGGTATCTTCAGCCTATGTAGACGAAAAGACTTGGGTTGATCTGGAGTTTCCAAGAATATTTTCCCGACTGGATAATACGGTTACTCCGCTGGGTAGCCAGATATTGTTCTCTCGTATGCGTAACTATGTCGATGATCCCAAGGAACTCGCCCAAAGTTATGCTCTTGCCGAGATGCTACAGTCAAACAATGCTCTTCGAGAGAACATTCAGCTCGCGCTCACTCCGCTGCAGGATGACTCTCATGCTGAGATCGTTGACTTCTTGTTCGGCGAACCACCAGAACAGGTAAGGCATCCGTTACCTCTAGTTTTGTGGAGTCTCTGCAGCCTATCCACCTTGGCCGCAGTGATTGTCTCTGCATTGTCGGTATGGATGCTTTTGGGAATCATTGCCGTTAACGGATTAGTCATTCTGCGGATTTCCTGGATGCGAAGCCATGAGAACGAGGCCTTGAAAGGTTGTCTTGGCTTGTTGCAGGTGGCTGATGCACTAGTCGATATCGGACGGGGTGTCGCGACATTCGATGTTATGCAGCAGCTACGTCAAGAGAGACACCTCCGCAAGCGGGCGAGGGCAAGTTTTCGTTGGATTTCATTACTCCAATTAGAATTTGTAAAGTACGCTGAGACTTGGCTCAATATAGTTTTCCTATTCGAGCAGATTGTTTATATGCTTACTGTTAAGCAGTTTACTAAGGAGCGCGGTACACTACAGTCTACCTTTGAATTGCTGGGTTCGATTGATGCAGCTGTTGCGATCGCCTCTTCGCTGGAGTGCTTTCCCGATCATTGCAAGCCTGCCATCCTGGACAAGCAGCGGATTGATATTAAGAACGGCTATCATCCCCTGCTCTCTAACCCTGTAAGTAATACGTTGAGTCTCGATGGCCGATCTGCATTGATTACCGGTTCGAACATGGCTGGTAAGACCACTATGATCAAGATGGTTGGAACTAATATCATTCTCGGCCGCACCCTAGGTTTTTGTCTAGCATCGCAGGCAAGCATTCCACGATCAGGAGTAATGGCTTCAATTCGTAGCGAGCACTCAGTCGAGTCCGGCAAGAGCCATTATTTCTCGGAGATTGAAACGCTGCGATCATTCATCCAATATGCGAGGGAGCAACGCAGCGGCATTTTCATCATTGACGAACTTTTTAGTGGAACCAATACCGTTGAGAGAATTGCTATTGCGCGGGCCGTGCTTGAGAAGCTATCCATCGACGCCATGGTAATGGTTACAACTCACGATGTTGAATTGCAGCAGACCTTGTCTGAGCGCTTCGATCTTTACCATTTTCAGGAGAACCCGGATGTTGATGGATTCTTTGATTATAAGCTAATCGTGGGAGCGGCCACCGAGCGCAATGCCATCCGACTGCTAGATCGTATCGGCTTTCCTGGCGAGGTGGTGGCACGTGCTATGGATTATGTATTGAATTCTATTCAAGATGCCAACACGAAAATTGGAGAAGAAGCGAGAGGTTCATGAGTAAGTGTTAAGTCCGTTGGTACACGTGAGCGGTGCGTTTCCGCACTAGTAGGAGCGCCCCGAGATCCAGTATTGATGCAATAACCTCCTTCACCTGTTCTCAGATCTAAAGAAAATTAACGTTAGCTCTATTGATTGAAAGGAAGGTTTACTAATGTTAGTAAAAACGGAATTGACACATGATGGTTTTCCACTCAAATATGCATATACCAATGCGTCCCGCCAAGAGTGTATTGTTCTGGCGATGCCGTTTGGGTTGCGAATCGAGCTTGCAGACGCTTTCTTCCGATTTTATCAGCCTCATTATGACATAGTGTCGTGGGAGTCGAGGCTGATTCTCGATCCTCCGGGGCTAGAAACAAGCTTGGATAACTTCGCAGTCGAAAATCATGTCAAAGACCTTGTGACTGTTCTTCGTGCATGTCAGGTTTCTCGGGCTATTTTAGTGGGATATTGTTCGGGCGCGGGCATTGCTTTGGCAGCTGCAAGTAGGTTTCCTAAGTTGGTCTCAACTCTGATTTTGGTGCATGGCGAGTACGTGCTACTTGACGATGAATCATGCACAACGCAGTTTGCCGAGGACATGGATCGCCTGCTATCCGTTGCGGCTAAAAGTGAGGGGCACGCCCGTCAAGTTTTTGAAAAAGTGAACAGCGAGCGCCCGTTAACAAATAATAATCTGCCAAAAGGAATCGACATGCCGTTTACCAAATTACATTATCTACATCGGCATGCTATGAACTATTTGGCCTATAAGGCTATAGACTTCAGAGGTTTAGCGCAATCTATAACACATAGAAGTCTTCTTCTCACCGGAAATAAAGACGCTCAAGTTAATGTGGAAAGTACCCGTGAGATCCATAAATTGATGAGGAATGCCGAGATATACGTAGACATTAATGCAGACCATTACGGTATCCTTCGAGAAGATTCTAAAACGCTAGCCGTTCTGTGGAATTACCTTACTGCGCAGCAAAGCTAATGGAATAGACTGCATGTGTATTCATCATCGTGTAGATTACATAGTTGACCGGTTTCCGAAGAAGGTGGCAGTCAAGTGGCGAGACGGCTGTCTTACCTATGAGGAATTGAATGCCAGAGCTAACTCTCTCGCGCATGACCTTATAGCAGCCGGCGTGATTCACTCTGATGTGGTTGCTTTGTCGATGAGGCAATCAGCGGACTTGATCATTTCGATGCTTGCCGTACTAAAGGCAGGGGCAGCCTATTTGCCGCTTGAAGAGAGCATCTCATCTTCCCGCAAAAGGAAATATATGGAAGATGCACGGGTCACCCATATAATATCTAACCGGAGTGCCGAACCTTGGAGTTTTGATCGTAAGGTTATTTGCATAAATGCTCTCAATGCCTATCCCCACGTTGTTTCTGATAAATCCATGTTGTCTGTTTCGTCGCGGCCTGAGGACAAAGCGTATGTAATGTTCACCTCCGGCTCAACAGGCGAGGCTAAAGGGGTAGTGGTCCCGCATCGGGCAGTGATGCGACTAGTCGTCGATACAAACTACATACAATTATCAGCTGATGACAATATTCTACAACTATCGTCCCCGGCTTTTGATGCTTCAACCTTTGAAATATGGGGCGCGATCCTTAATGGCGCAACGCTAGTCTTTAGTTCCGAAATTGTGTTTGACCCAAATGCGCTGAAGAGGGATTCGACAAAGAACGGTATTACAATTCTATGGCTTACTGCAGCTCTTTTTCACATAATAGGTGATCGATATATAGATTCGATCAGATCAGTGAAGACACTGTTGGCGGGAGGTGATGTGCTTAGCCCGCGCATAATCAATAAAGTTCTTGATGCATTGCCTAACATCAGAATTATTAACGGATATGGTCCAACTGAAAATACGACGTTTACATGCTGCCATAATATTACGACTAAAAATCGCCCGTCTTTTGAGGGTGTGCCAATTGGGAAAGCAGTCTCGGGAACCGAGATATTTATACTCGACGAGACTTTAGCTCCGGTTGCAGAGGGGGAGGTAGGGGAGCTGTTCGTTGCCGGTAAAGGAGTAGCCTTAGGTTATCTGAATGGTGATGTAACTGAAAGCTTCTTCCATGACGAAAAGATATGCGACGGTCTGATATATCGTACTGGGGACTTGGTCAGGGAAAACATCAACCACGAACTGGAGTTTATTGGTAGGAGAGATAATCTCGTTAAAGTTCGAGGGTTTAGAGTATCTTTAGACGGGGTCAGGCAAGCTATACTTCAATTAAAGGAAGTTGTAGATGCCTTGGTCAGTCTTCACAAGGAAGAGGCTGGCGATGAACTTCTGATAGCTCACATCAATTTGCGACAGGGAGCTAGTTCGGATCTCGGTGAGATTAAGGAACGATTGCGAATGGTCTTACCGGACTATTCCATTCCCGATCGTTTTGTGTTTGACGAATTGTTATCGGTCACCGTAAACGGAAAATTAGATCGGAAACGTACAGTATCATAGAAAATCATCTTACGAGGCGCTTGTGATGGACGCATATATTCGAGAGACGATAATTGAATTGTTTCGAAAAAGGAAGATAATGGAAAATATAAGGGAGGACGATAAGTTTTTTGAACTAGGAGTTTCTTCTCTGACTATTATTGAATTGCAACTTGCAATTGAGGAGGAGCTTGGAGTGTCCGTCCCTACCAGTGAACTGATGCGGTTGCAAACGATGAAAGAGTGGATCGAAGCATATGGTGACCGTGCATCACAAGAAGCCGCGCGCTCGGCAATGGTTCCTCCAAGAATCTAGATGCGGCAATTCTCAGCAGGCTGGAGAAAATGGGATAAGGCTCTTAATTATACCTAGGTCTTAAAAGGGGCAGAAGATGACTGGTTGGTTGGTAGGAAGATTTACACATGCACGGAAGTGGTCTCATGAAGTTGCTGAGTCCAAAACTCGGAGAGGCTGTGATGTGTAGCGATTTTAGTATGAGCAATGACGAGTTGAAGCGATTCAAACTAAATGGTTATATAGGTCCATTTGATCTTTATGATCATGAAGCTATCCAGCAGGACTATCAGGAACTTCGCGCCCAGTTGTTCGATCGATCGCACGCTATCTATAAATTAGATCACACGAGTCGTCTCGCCGGTTACGATCGCCATCTGGATGTGGACTTTCTTAGCGCGCACATAATGCGACCAGAAATCATTCACAAGCTACGGAATATTCTCGGTCCAGACATCACTTGTTGGAGATCTGAAATGTTTCCGAAATATCCTGGTGACGAGGGCACTGATTGGCATCAGGCGGACACATTTGCGCATGCTTCAGGTGCACCGCAAATCATATGGCCAACTGCCCAAAAATTTGGTGGCGCAATAACCGTTTGGACTGCTATTACCGACTCGACCGAAAACAACGGTTGTCTTCGGTTTATTCCTGGAACGCATGAAGAAATGTTTTACGATGAATCTCTTGGCATGGAGTATGCTCCTGAGTTTGAAAACAGGATCGATAAAGGTGGTGTCAGGCGGGGTTTCTTTGGATACGATTACAGAAACCTTCAGAAGGATCCCAACTTTGTTCCAGATGAGTCCAAAGCGGTTTCAATAGAGATGCGCGCCGGTCAATTCGTAATATTTTGGTCTACTTTGATGCACGCATCTTTTCCAAATTCGACTACAAATAAGACGCGACTAGGATTCACGGCGCGATATGTTCCCGCAACTGTCAAAGTCTACCCGGACACCGATGTCATAGAGGAATATGGCAGTCGATTGTCGTTGTCTAAATATGGTGTTGTACTAGTGTCAGGCAAGGACGTATTGGGTCTGAACAAAAATTTGACTTCAAGTGCGCGGGGGTTTGAGTTCAACCGCTATAAATTAGCGTAGATTAATGTGTTCGACTTGATAGGAAAAAATGCGACTGGACTTACCCGGCTACGTAGACACTCCCGACCCTCACAATAAGGCCCGCTCGAAGGCCTCGGGGCTGACGTCGCCGAGATGGCTATGTCGACGGCTCCGATTGTAGAAGACCTCGATGTAATCGAAGATGTCGGCACGGGCCAGGTCGCGGGTTTTGTAGACGCGCTTGCGGATCCTTTCCTTTTTCAGGCTGCTGAAAAACGATTCGGCCACCGCGTTATCCCAGCAATTGCCGCGTCGGCTCATGCTCGGCTCCAGGTTATGGGCGGCGCAGAATCGTCGCCAGTCGTCGCTACCGTACTGCGTACCCTGGTCCGAATGCACCAGCACGCGTTGTTTGGGCTTGCGTCGCCACACGGCCATTAGCAAGGCGTCCAATACGATCTCGCGGGCCAGGGTTGGCTTCATCGACCAGCCCACGACCTTGCGCGCATACAGGTCCACGACCACGGCTAGATACAACCACCCTTGCCAGGTCCGGATGTAGGTGATGTCGGTGACCCACGCCTGATCAGGGTGATCGACGGTGAATGCCCGATTGAGCCGATTTGGTGCCAGGATCGAAGGTCGACCGACGATGCGGCGTGGCGCCTTGTAACCGCGTAATGCCTTGATCTTGTTCTCGCGCATGATCCGAGTCACGCGGTGCTTGCTGCAGGTTTCTCCGGCCTCACGCAAATCGGCGAACACGCGCAAATAGCCGTACACGCCGCTGCTGGCCGCGTAGGACTCCCGAATCAATCCCAGCAGGCGTTGATCCTCGATGGCGCGATCGGACAGGGGCTTGTGGAACCAGGCATAGAAGCCTGCGCGCGAAGCACGCAGTACACGGCACATGGTGGCGACCCGGTGCATATGGCGATGGTCGTTGATGAAGCGGTACTTCACTCGGGTTGCTGAGCAAAGTACCTTGCGGCCTTTTTTAGGATGTCGCGCTCCTCTTCGGTACGACGCAGCTGAGAACGCAGTCGAAGGATTTCGCTTTTGGCCTCGATCAGCTCGGATGCTTTACGCTCTGAATCATCCGGTTTGACAGCTTTGACCCACTTATACAGGCTGTGGGCCGACACGCCGAGTCGGTCGGATACCTGGGCAACCGAATAGCCGCGTTCGAGCACTTGTCGAACCGCTTCGTCTTTAAATTCCGGGGTGTATCGCTGACTACTCATGGCACTTCCTCCTATGCTCAAATCATAGGCCCGAAGTGTCTACGGTACCCAGGCAAGTCCAATCATAGGCCCGAAGTGTCTACGGTACCCAGGCAAGTCCACCCGTCGAGTACCGCCAACGAGCCGCCAAGAGCTCTACTTTTGAAATGTCTGCTTGACGGGAAAGCTTACTCATAGGGATCGGGTCGAGTCCACTGATGGTTGACGATATTACGTATTACTTGTATCAAAGAAAGTAGGAGTTCAATACGGGGCAAAAACACAACAGCTCTGGCACACGCCACTTATCCAAGCGCCCTGAATCAATCGTAGCTAAGGTTTCCTGGGCAGCGCTTGGGGTGTTTCTACACGCTAGTGTTGACATTGACAGCAGTAGCTAGCAAGTCCGAGGTCTAGCTAGTCCGAGGTGGATTTGGTGTTCCATACGCGTCCAAGTGTGCTGCCATTACGCGTATGTAAGTGCAGTAGGCTGGAGTCCGAGATTTCTTGAGGCTTTCATGTTGAATTTCGTCGCTACTCAGTAAGTCATGAGTTAGAAAAGTCCATGTCAAACTCTGAAGGGATTCAAGTGCCAATTGCACTGATGCAAAGGTTACAGCGGCCAAAATGGGATCTGCGCCTCTTGGCATGGCAATGTCTGCTTGGTACAAGGGGTATGGCGTTCGTGCTCACCTTTTACAGTGAGGACGTGCGGTGTCGGGCGTAATGACCGAGTTTGTCACGGCGGCGCTGGGTTTGGGCGGGCCTTGGCAGGCCAAGTTAGTGCGCTTAGAGCTTGCTGCTACTGAGATCTATGTCGATGCGGCTTGTGCGTGGGCGGATATGGCTGGCGTTGACGGGAAGCACATCGATAGCGCTGTTTCGCACGGGCGGTTATTGAACCTGAAAGATGGCTTCAAGGCAGAGGGCGGCGGCATCTTCGTGGCGGCGCTATCGATGGATGACGGCTATCCGGACGCACTCCGACGCAGAGGTTACATCGCCGGAGGGCGCGAACCCCTGCAGCTGTCATTCTTCAATCGTTCCATCTTATCAACCCTGTCAACGAGGAGGTTGACGGGCTGCAGGGGGCGGACGAGGTTTAGGAGCTGGCACTCAAGATCACCTGTTTCTACGAAAGTAAATATGTGGGTGGCAGGAGCCGGCGCGAAATCGTTGTGCCCTGGCTGCGCCAGTCCGGGTCGAACATCGCGCGTCTGGCGCGTGATAGGGATTCTTCGTGGCACCATGGTATGGCGCCGATATCGGCAGGTGGCTGTTCATGGATGGGTAGACAGCTGGTCACGGCGCTGTCGACCTCCCGCGCAAGCGTTTGGCGAAGATCTTCCCGACGCATCGCGATGGCATCCGCCATACTCCCACCAAGCCCCCGTCGCAGCTGAGTCGATTAAAGCCAACATAAAGGGCGCCATCGCCTGCGCTCGTGGCTTCCTAATTTTTTGGAACTTACGCACCATCGTCTACCTGCTGAAGGTGCGAGGGGCGCTGCCGATTTTTCTATTTCAACCGGTGTCTTGATGAAATCGGTGGCCAGTGCATCTACACGTAACGTCATGGATCCCCAAAATGCAAGTTCAAGTTGACTATTGGCGCCAAGCTCTGGCCGGTATACCAGCATTGCTTAACTTACCCACCGACTACCCGCGCCCACCGCGACAGTCCTTTGCAGGGGCGAGTGTCCAGGTGCAACTCGATACTGCCTTGACTCAAGGCCTCAAGCGATTGAGTCGACAACACAACACCACGTTGTTCATGACTGTGCTCAGTGCTTGGGCTGCGGTTCTGGGACGCCTCAGCGGTCAGGAAGACCTGGTAATTGGCGCGCCCACAGCCAACCGCAATCGTGCCGAGATCGAGCCGCTGATTGGTTTCTTCGTTAACACCCTGGCGTTGCGTATCGATCTGTCAGACGACCCGACTATCGCCGAGTTGCTCGACCGTGTGCGGCACACCACCTTGGCGGCGCAGGATCATCAAGATTTGCCCTTTGAGCAGGTGGTGGAGATTGTCCAGCCACCTCGACGGCTCGATCAGACGCCACTGTTCCAAGTGATGTTTGCCTGGCAGAGCAACAATGCGGAGATATTTGATCTGCACGGCGTACGCGTTGAGCCAGTCCCCATGGCGTTCGATAAGGTCAAATTTGATCTAGAGCTTGAATTGAGCGAGGTCGATGGCGCCATTGTTGGCTCATTTAACTATGCCACAGCACTATTCGATGCTGCGACCATTGAGCGACATAAAGGCTATTTGCTCGCAATGCTGCGCGCGATGGTTGCTGATGCAGCGCAGTCGGTATCACGCATTGATTTGATTGCGCCAGCCGAGCGCACCTTGTTGCTGGAGACCTGGAACCAGACCGAGGCTCCGTATCCGCATGACCTGTGTATCCAC
>NZ_MSPY01000015.1:0-6523 GCF_003267965.1 Oleiagrimonas sp. MCCC 1A03011
GACGCCCGTCGAGTACCGGCAACGAGCCGCCAAGAGCTCTACTTTTGAAATGTCTGCTTGACGGGGAAGCTTACGGGGATGCTGGCGAGCGTTAAGGGCGGCATGAGCAGTGTATGGAACGCCCCGCCACTGCGTGCGTTTGTGCTTTATGCCGCGTCCATTTCATTCTTTGTTGGCGGCCCCCTTCAAGTATGTTTCCCGGTGCTGGCAAATTCTCGCCTCGACATGGGCGCAGCATCGCCGGCATTCTTATGACAATGAATGGTGTTGGCATGCTAGTATGTAGTGTTTTCTCCGGTATGGCGGTTCGTCTTATGCGGGGCCAGCTTGGAGTCTTGGTCTTGTCTTTTGATTGACTTAACGGCCTCGCTCTTTCTAGCTTGGCACTGATGCACACCACTACTAATGCAGCCCTTGTGCTTGCCTGCATAGGTGTTTTGGGAGGTGTTGTACAGATTGCCTTACTGACTTGGATACAGCAGCGCGTCCCTCAGGAATTAATGGGACGCGTTATGAGTATTATGTTGTTCACGTTTGTGGGCCAGGCACCAGTGTCTGCGATTGTTTCTGGCACTCTGCTTAAGGTGTTTCCTTTAGCAGTTTTGCTCAGCGGCTCCGGAATAGCCCTCACAGCCATCGCCCTGACCTGTCTTAGCAGCCGTCATTTAAGGGATATGCGATCTGCATTTACCGCAGCCCGCGAGTTCTGTGAAATAGCAACCACAAAATCACGCAGCCTGAATCGGCCAGGGTTCCGTAGGCGCTCACGAGCCGCTTTGTGCTTGCCCCGATCCATAGAGCCAGTACATAATTACGTGTAAATAAAGACGGGCTCATTGCTGAGTCATTTACCCCCCGAAATAAATCGTAACCTGGTCGAATGCGGCCTTCTTTAAGAGGAATTCAAACGGTTATGGAAAATCGAGAGCGACAGTACACCCTGAACACGTCTTCCCCGCTTGCCGCGCTGGGCAACATCTTCGTTGCGCCCGGCCAGGCCTACGATCAAATCCGCGAGCACACCGCCTGGTTGTGGTGGCCACTGTTGCTGGTGATCATCACTTCCGCGGGCTTCATGGCCTGGTACATGTCCACCGTCGACGTGCACTGGATGATGCTGCAGACGCTGCAGCACAATTCCATGGTCACCAGCAAGCTGGACGCCGAGCAGATCCAGAAGCTCGCCGACAACGCCACGCGTGGCCGCGGGATGCTTCAGGGCACCCTGGGCGTGGTGATTGGTATTCCCGTGATCTACGCGGTCCTGGCGCTGTACTACTTCCTCGCCGCCAAGGTGGCCGGCTACGAGGTGAAGGGCTACGGGCAGTGGTTCAATTTCACCGCCTGGAGCAACCTGCCGGTCATCGTCAGCACGCTGGTATCCGCCCTGGCCTACCTGCTGCGCGGCAGCCACCAGGTCCTGGCGACGGACCTGGACATGACCAGCCTGAACGCGCTGTTCTTCCATCAGTCGATCGGCGACACCTGGTACACGCTCCTGAGCGGCGTGCGCCTGACCATGTTCTGGACGATCGGTCTGTCGATTTTCGGCATGTCGCGCTGGACGCGCCGCGGCATGGGAAACTCCGCCATCGTGGTGCTGTTGCCGTACGTGCTGTTCTATGGCATCTGGATCCTGGTCAAGGTCGCGTGACATGGCAGGCCGACGCAAGGGACTGATCGCATTCGGCATAGTCGCAGCGGTGATCCTGGTGGTGGTGGTGGGCAGCCTCAGCCACCGCGACAGCGGTCCACTGGTGCAGGTGAGCAAGGTCGAGGCGCGCACCGTGCGCGCCTCCATCCTGGCCGGCGGCGTGCTGAGTTACCTCGATCCGGTGGAACTCAAGCCCGAGGTGATCGGGCGCATCACCGAGATCCCGGTCAAGGAGGGCCAGCGGGTCCACGCCGGGGAAGTCGTGCTGCGCCTGGATCCGCAGATCTACGAGGCGGCGGTCAAGCAGGCCCAGGCCTCGGTGTTGCAGTCGCAAACCCTGATCGACAGCCAGAAGCTGACCGCGCTCAACCTCAAGCGGCAGGTGGCGCGCCAGCGTGCGCTGTACCAGCGCGGCATGGTCGATGCCAACAGCTTCGAGAATCTGCAGAGCCAGTACGCGATCGCCCGCGAGCAGCTGGCCTCGCAGCGCCAGGCCGAGCGCATCGCCCAGGCGCAGCTCAACCAGGCGCAGCAGAACCTGGCCAAGACGGTGATCCGTACGCCGATCGACGGCGTGGTCACGCGCCTGCCCGTGAAGGTGGGCGAGACCGTCATCGCCGGCACCAACATCCCCGGCTCGACCATGATGAACATCGCCAACCCGGCGCAGATCATCGCCGACCTGCAGGTGGACGAGGCCGACATCGCCAACATCAAGCCGGGCGCCCAAGCCGACATCCATGCGGTTTCCTTTCCGCAGGACAAGCTCAGCGGCAAGGTCATCTTCATCGCCTCGTCGGTCACCCAGGCAACCACCGCCGCGGCTCAGGCCAATGGCGCGCGCAACTTCGAGGTCAAGGTGGCGCTGCAGGGCAAGGACCTGCCGCACATCCTGCCGGGCATGAGCTGTCGTGCCGAGATCTTCACCCGCAGCGCACCGCACGCGCTGGCGGTGCCGGTGCAGGCGGTGCAGTACGACGACACGCCGGGCAAGAGCGGGCTGGACACCAGCAGCGGCGCCTACGTGTACGTGGTGCGCAACGGCAAGGTGCACAAGACGGCGGTGGTCACCGGCTTGTCCAGCGACACCTGGCAGGCGATCGACAAGGGCCTGAAGGCGGGCGACGAGGTGGTCAGCGGTCCCTACCAGACCCTGCATGGGCTGGGCGACGGGCAGACCGTGCATACCGAGCCGGCCAAATCCCCCGGCGCCAAGGGCAAGAGCCAGGCCGGTGCCAGCGTGAAAATCTCGGCGTCATGAGCGTCGTCGACAAAGACGCGCCGCCCCTGCTGGAACTGATCGGCATCTGCAAGCGCTACCTCATGGGCGAGGTCGAGGTGCGGGCACTGGATGACGTGCACCTGCGCATCGCGCGCAACGAGTACGTGTCCTTCATCGGTCCCTCGGGGTCGGGCAAGACCACGCTGATGAACATCGTCGGCTGCCTGGACCGGCCCAGCGCGGGCACCTACCTGCTCAACGGGCACAACGTGGAGGACATGGACGACAACCAGCTGGCCGGCATCCGCAACCGCGAGATCGGCTTCGTGTTCCAGAACTTCAACCTGCTCGGCCGCGCCGACGCGCTGCACAACGTGATGCAGCCGCTGGTCTATCGCGGGGTGCCGCTGGCCGAACGCCGCCGCCTGGCCGCGGCCGCGTTGGAGCGCGTGGGCCTGGGCGATCGCATGGACCATCGGCCCAACCAGCTGAGCGGCGGCCAGCGCCAGCGCGTGGCGATCGCGCGCGCGCTGGTGGGCGATCCATCGATCCTGCTGGCGGACGAACCCACCGGCAACCTGGATACGGCCACCGCGCGCGAGATCATGGCAATGTTCGCGGCCCTGCACGCGGCCGGCAACACGATCATCCTGGTGACCCATGATCCCGAAGTCGCCGCCCATGCGCGACGCACCGTGACGATCCGCGACGGGCGCATCATCGGCGACAACCTGCACGCCGCATCCGGGCCCCGGGCAGATGCCCCGGCCCCGGACGCCGGGACGTCGGCCGCGCCATGACCCGCCTGCTGGAAGCCCTGCGGGCGGCCACCGACGCGATCCGCGCGCACCTGCTGCGCGCGTCGCTGACCGTGCTGGGCATGGTGATCGGCGTGGCCGCGGTGATCGCGGTGGTGGCCTTGCTGCAGGGCTTCGGGCAGATGATCACCCAGCAGTTCCGCAGCCTGGGCGCCAACGGCATGGTGATCGTGGCCTACCTGCCGGAGAAGGCCCAGCTGGCCGGGCGCGTCGCACGGCTGACGCCGGACGACCTGACCGCCATCCGCCGCCAGGTGACCGGCATCCACGCGGTGGTGCCGTTGCTGACCCTGGCCCAGTTCAGCGGGCAGGTGGCCTACGGCAACCGCACCAGCGCCACCAGCATCACCGGCACCACCTCGAACTTCGCCGCGAACGGCGCGGACTACCCGACGCAGGGACGCTTCCTGGTCTCCAGCGACAGCCAGACACGCCGCCCGGTGGCGGTGATCGGCACCTCCGTGATCGAGAACCTGCACCTGCCCGCGCATCCCGAGGGACGCTTCATCTCGATGTACGGCACCTGGTTCAAGGTGGTCGGCGTGCTCAACAAGCTGGGCACCCTGGCCGGCGTGCTCGACCGCGACAACCGCATCCTCATCCCCTACGGCACCGCGGTCAGCCTCAGCGGCAGCACCTTGCCACCCAACATCGCCATCGAGCTGCAGGCCGACCGCGCCGCGGACATCGCGCGCGTGGAAGGCGAGATCACCCGCGTGTTGCGCCGCCGGCACCACCTCACGGCGGGACAGGAGGACGACTTCAAGATCCAGTCGGCGGGCGAACTGATCAAGACCCTGACCCACGTGTTCGACATGATCAGCCTGGTGGTGGGCGCGATCGTCGGCATCGCGCTGCTGGTGGGCGGGGTGGGCATCATGAACGTGCTGCTGGTCTCGGTCACCGAACGCACCCGCGAGATCGGCGTGTGCAAGTCGCTGGGCGCCACCCGCAGCGACATCCTGCTGCAGTTCCTGTTCGAGGCGCTGCTGCTGGCGCTGCTGGGCGGGCTGATCGGCCTGGGGCTGGGCGTGGGCCTGGCCGAGCTGGTGGCGCACCTGGTGCCAGCGCTGAGCGGAGCCCACACCCCGGCCTGGATCGTGGCGTTGGCGCTGGGCTTCACGGCCACGGTGGGCCTGATGTTCGGCATCGCCCCGGCCGCCAAGGCCGCCGGCCTCGACCCCATCGACGCGTTGCGGTACGAGTAGCCACGATGCTGATGCTGCTGGAAAGCCTGCGATCGGCCCTGGCCTCCATCCGCGCCCACGCGATGCGCAGCGCGCTAACGGCCCTGGGCATCGTGATCGGGGTGGCCGCGGTGGTTACCGTGGTGGCCCTGCTGCAGGGTTTCAGCCAGGCCATCAACCAGCAGTTCAGCGGCCTGGGCAGCAATACCCTGATCGTGCAGCATTACCTGCCGCTGCAGGAACAGCTGACGGGCAAGGTGGCGCGCGTCACGCCCGACGACATGGAAGCCATCGCGGCCCAGGTGCCCGGCATTGCCAGCATCTCGCCGCTGATGCCCATGAACGGCTCGCAGTTGTCCTTCCAGGGACATACCACGGTCACTACGGTGCTGGGCGGCACGCCTTCGTTTGCGGATTCGTTCGGCTACTGGCCGAGCCGCGGCCGCTTCATCACCCGCGCGGACAACCTCAGCCATCGTCCGGTGGCGGTGATCGGCGATACGGTACTGGAGAAACTGCACCTGCCGGACAACCCGCTGGGCCGCTACATCCAGATCGGCCGCACCTGGTTCCGTATCGTCGGCGAACAGCACAAGCTGGGCAGCCTGATGGGGCAGGACCGCGACAACCAGGTGATCATTCCCTACGGCACAGCGCTGCAGCTGAGCGGCACGCAGAACCAGCCCAGCATCGTCATCCAGATCAAGCTGGCCAAGGGCGCCTCGCTGGAAGCCGTGCGCGGGCGCATCACCACCGTGCTGCGCCGCCAGCATCGCCTCGAACCCGGCGCCAAGGACGACTTCAAGGTCGGCACCGCGGCGCAGCTGATGGCCAGCTTCAACGCGGTGCTGAGCAACATCACCCTGGTCGCCGGCGCCATCGTCGGCATCTCGCTGCTGGTCGGCGGCATCGGCATCATGAACATCATGCTGGTGTCGGTCACCGAACGCACCCGCGAGATCGGCATCCTCAAGAGCCTGGGCGCCACGCGCAGGGACATCCTGCTGCAGTTCCTGATCGAGGCGGCCACCCTGGCCCTGCTGGGCGGGGCGATCGGCCTGGCCCTGGGTTATGTCCTGGGCCTGCTGGTACTGCACTTCGTGCCGGCTTTCGGCGGTGCCAGCGTCCCCGCCTGGGCGGCCTTGCTGGCCATCGGCTTTTCGTGTGCCACCGGTATCCTCTTCGGTATTGCCCCGGCAGCACGAGCGGCGGGGCTGGATCCAATACGCGCGCTAAGCTACGAGTAATGACTGGGGCGCCCCGCGCATGCCGGGAAATACCCTGCCTTGCGCGCCCCCGGACAAGACACGTGGGCATGACACCAATGTTGTACAAACAATGATGTCAGGGGAGCTGTACAAACATTGGTGCCAGAACGCAGAAATGACGTGCCGAAGCAGGGTTTCGCCCTGTAACTATGGTGCGATCAGCGCTGGGCTGACGGCTCACGACGGTGGATTCAACTGATCGATGCAACACACTGAAGCCTGCCACGGGCAGCGGGAGTGTTGCAGATGCGCAAGCGGATCTATTACACGGAAAGCCAGAAGGCGCTGATGTGGGAACGTAAGCTTCCCCTCTAGCGAGACACCGCAAAAGTAGAACTTTCTGGCATGGTTCACCCACCAGGAGGTTCCATGAA
>NZ_MSPY01000016.1:0-5442 GCF_003267965.1 Oleiagrimonas sp. MCCC 1A03011
CGATGCATAAAAAAAGCCCCCGAGGCATCTCGGGGGCTTTTCGTATGAGGTCCCTGGCGGTGACCTACTCTCGCATGGCAACTGCCACACTACCATTGGCGCGGGTGCGTTTCACTGCCGAGTTCGGGATGGGATCGGGTGGGACCACACCGCTATGGCCGCCAGGGAAGGGGTGCGGGCAGCGCTTGGTGAGCGCCAGCCCGGCAAAAGGGCGAATCGAGTGACAAGCGTTCGGGATACATCCAGATGTGTCGGTAAGGAAACATCGAAGCGTCTTGGGGTTATATGGTCAAGCCGCACGGATCATTAGTACGCGTTAGCTCAATGCATTGCTGCACTTCCACACCGCGCCTATCAACCAGGTGGTCTACCTGGGTCCTTAAGGAGACTCGAAGTCTCGGGAGATCTCATCTTGGGGCGTGCTTCCCGCTTAGATGCTTTCAGCGGTTATCACTTCCGTTCGTAGCTACCGGGCAATGCCATGGGCATGACAACCCGAACACCAGCGGAACGTCCACTCCGGTCCTCTCGTACTAGGAGCAGCCCCCCTCAAATCTCCAACGCCCACAACAGATAGGGACCGAACTGTCTCACGACGTTCTGAACCCAGCTCGCGTACCACTTTAAATGGCGAACAGCCATACCCTTGGGACCGACTACAGCCCCAGGATGTGATGAGCCGACATCGAGGTGCCAAACACCGCCGTCGATATGAACTCTTGGGCGGTATCAGCCTGTTATCCCCGGAGTACCTTTTATCCGTTGAGCGATGGCCCTTCCATACAGAACCACCGGATCACTAAGACCTACTTTCGTACCTGCTTGATCCGTCGATCTCGCAGTCAAGCACGCTTATGCCTTTGCACACAGTGCGCGATGTCCGACCGCGCTGAGCGTACCTTCGTGCTCCTCCGTTACTCTTTAGGAGGAGACCGCCCCAGTCAAACTACCCACCACACATGGTCCCCGACCCGGATAACGGGTCTGGGTTAGAACGTCAAGCACATCAGGGTGGTATTTCAAGGATGGCTCCACCGAAGCTAGCGCCTCGGTTTCAAAGCCTCCCACCTATCCTGCACAGATGAACTCAACGTTCAGTGTGAAGCTGTAGTAAAGGTTCACGGGGTCTTTCCGTCTTGTTGCGGGAACGCTGCATCTTCACAGCGATTTCAATTTCACTGAGTCTCGGGTGGAGACAGCGCCGCTGTCGTTACGCCATTCGTGCAGGTCGGAACTTACCCGACAAGGAATTTCGCTACCTTAGGACCGTTATAGTTACGGCCGCCGTTTACCGGGGCTTCGATCAAGAGCTTCGCCTTGCGGCTGACCCCATCAATTAACCTTCCGGCACCGGGCAGGCGTCACACCGTATACGTCCACTTACGTGTTTGCACAGTGCTATGTTTTTGATAAACAGTCGCAGCGGCCAGGTTACTGCGGCCCTCCAGTGCTCAGCTACGCATGTAGCCACACCGGGGGGCGTACCTTCTCCCGAAGTTACGGTACCATTTTGCCTAGTTCCTTCACCCGAGTTCTCTCAAGCGCCTTGGAATTCTCATCCTGCCTACCTGTGTCGGTTTACGGTACGGTCTCACCGTAGCTGAAGCTTAGGGACTTTTCCTGGAAGCGTGGCATCAGTCACTTCGGCTCATATAGAGCCTGGTCTCGGTGCTCGGCGTAAGTAAAAGAAGGATTTGCCTCCTAATACCGCCTACCGCCTTTCCCCGGGACAACCAACGCCCGGTAGACCTAGCCTTCTCCGTCCTCCCATCGCACTACGGCAAGGTGCGGGAATATTAACCCGCTTCCCATCGACTACGCTTTTCAGCCTCGCCTTAGGGGCCGACTCACCCTGCGCCGATGAACGTTGCGCGAGGAAACCTTGGGCTTTCGGCGGGAGGGCTTTTCACCCTCCTTATCGTTACTCATGTCAGCATTCGCACTTCTGATACCTCCAGCAGACCTCTCGATCCACCTTCGCAGGCGTACAGAACGCTCCTCTACCGCGCACACAAAGTGTGCACCCCGAGCTTCGGTGTATAGCTTGAGCCCCGTTGAATCTTCCGCGCGGGCCGACTCGACCAGTGAGCTATTACGCTTTCTTTAAAGGGTGGCTGCTTCTAAGCCAACCTCCTGGCTGTCTGTGCCTTCCCACATCGTTTTCCACTTAGCTATAACTTGGGGACCTTAGCTGCGGGTCTGGGTTGTTTCCCTTTTCACGACGGACGTTAGCACCCGCCGTGTGTCTCCCATGCAGTCTGTCCTGGTATTCGGAGTTTGCCATGGTTTGGTAAGTCGCGATGACCCCCTAGCCATAACAGTGCTCTACCCCCAGGAAGATACACATGAGGCGCTACCTAAATAGCTTTCGAGGAGAACCAGCTATCTCCGAGTTTGTTTAGCCTTTCACTCCGATCCTCAGCTCATCCCCATCTATTGCAACAGATGTGGGTTCGGTCCTCCAGTGCGTGTTACCGCACCTTCAACCTGGCCAAGGATAGATCACTCGGTTTCGGGTCTACTGCCAGAGACTATGCGCCCTATTCAGACTCGGTTTCCCTTCGCCTCCCCTAGATGGTTAAGCTTGCCACTGACAGTAAGTCGCTGACCCATTATACAAAAGGTACGCAGTCACCCCACGAAGGGGCTCCCACTGCTTGTACGTATACGGTTTCAGGGTCTATTTCACTCCCCTCTCCGGGGTTCTTTTCGCCTTTCCCTCACGGTACTGGTTCACTATCGGTCGGTCAGTAGTATTTAGCCTTGGAGGATGGTCCCCCCATGTTCAGACAGGGTTTCTCGTGCCCCGCCCTACTCGATTTCACGCCAAATGCCTTTTCGCTTACCGGGCTATCACCGTCTATGGCCGCACTTTCCAGAGCGTTCAACTAAAACATAAGGCGCTTAAGGGCTGTTCCCCGTTCGCTCGTCGCTACTCAGGGAATCTCGGTTGATTTCTTTTCCTCCGGGTACTTAGATATTTCAGTTCTCCGGGTTCGCTTCGTACACCTATGTATTCAGTGCACGATACTGCTTACGCAGTGGGTTTCCCCATTCGGACATTGCCGGATCAAAGCTTGTTGCCAGCTCCCCGACACTTTTCGCAGGCTGCCACGTCCTTCATCGCCTCTGACCGCCAAGGCATCCACCGTATACGCTTTGTCGCTTGACCATATAACCCCAAGTCGCCTCGGAGCCATATCGCCCAACAACACTTCGCCGTTTGCCTTAACGACACATCTTGGATTGGATGATCCAAAACGCTTGTCACTCGATTCGCTTGTCAAAGAACACGAAACAGGCTTCAACGCCTGTTCGTATGAAAATCTTATGTGTGCGCTGATCCAGAAAAAACTGGTGGAGCCAGTCGGGATCGAACCGACGACCCCCTGCTTGCAAAGCAGGTGCTCTCCCAGCTGAGCTATGGCCCCGAAAAGATGGTGGGTCTGGGAGGACTCGAACCACCGGCCTCACCCTTATCAGGGGTGCGCTCTAACCACCTGAGCTACAGACCCGTTTGATCGTGCCGACAAGCTCGCGCCCATGGGGGCGGCTCGTCTTTTTCTGGATGCAGGTGCCTTGTGTGGGCGTCTTGCGGGGTGGATCGTCCTTTCTCTAAAGGAGGTGATCCAGCCGCACCTTCCGATACGGCTACCTTGTTACGACTTCACCCCAGTCATGAACCACTCCGTGGTCGTCGTCCTCCCGAAGGTTAGACTAACGGCTTCTGGAGCAGCCCACTCCCATGGTGTGACGGGCGGTGTGTACAAGGCCCGGGAACGTATTCACCGTGGCATAGCTGATCCACGATTACTAGCGATTCCGACTTCACGCAGTCGAGTTGCAGACTGCGATCCGGACTGGGATCGGCTTTGTGGGATTGGCTCCACCTCGCGGCTTGGCAACCCTCTGTACCGACCATTGTAGTACGTGTGTAGCCCTGGTCGTAAGGGCCATGATGACTTGACGTCATCCCCACCTTCCTCCGGTTTGTCACCGGCAGTCTCCCTAGAGTTCCCACCATTACGTGCTGGCAACTAAGGACAAGGGTTGCGCTCGTTGCGGGACTTAACCCAACATCTCACGACACGAGCTGACGACAGCCATGCAGCACCTGTGTTCCGGTTCCCGAAGGCACCAAGGTGTTTCCACCAAGTTCCGGACATGTCAAGACCAGGTAAGGTTCTTCGCGTTGCATCGAATTAAACCACATACTCCACCGCTTGTGCGGGCCCCCGTCAATTCCTTTGAGTTTCAGTCTTGCGACCGTACTCCCCAGGCGGCGAACTTAACGCGTTAGCTTCGACACTGATCTCCGAAGTGAGACCAACGTCCAGTTCGCATCGTTTAGGGCGTGGACTACCAGGGTATCTAATCCTGTTTGCTCCCCACGCTTTCGTGCATGAGCGTCAGTGTTGGTCCAGAAGGCCGCCTTCGCCACTGATGTTCCTCCCGATCTCTACGCATTTCACCGCTACACCGGGAATTCCACCTTCCTCTACCACACTCTAGCTAGCCAGTATCCACTGCAATTCCCAGGTTGAGCCCGGGGCTTTCACAGCAGACTTAACTAACCGCCTGCGCACGCTTTACGCCCAGTAATTCCGATTAACGCTTGCACCCTCCGTATTACCGCGGCTGCTGGCACGGAGTTAGCCGGTGCTTATTCCTCAGGTACCGTCAGACTACACGGGTATTAACCGTGCAGATTTCGTTCCTGATAAAAGTGCTTTACAACCCGAGGGCCTTCTTCACACACGCGGCATTGCTGGATCAGGCTTGCGCCCATTGTCCAATATTCCCCACTGCTGCCTCCCGTAGGAGTCTGGGCCGTGTCTCAGTCCCAGTGTGGCTGATCATCCTCTCAGACCAGCTATCGATCGTCGTCTTGGTAGGCCGTTACCCCACCAACAAACTAATCGAACATCGGCTCATCCTGTCGCGTGAGGGCCCGAAGGCTCCCCCACTTTCTCCCGTAGGACGTATGCGGTATTAGCCCGGGTTTCCCCGGGTTGTCCCCCACAACAGGGCAGATTCCGATGCCTTACTCACCCGTCCGCCACTCGCCATCAAGAGAGCAAGCTCTCTCATGCTGCCGTTCGACTTGCATGTGTTAGGCATGCCGCCAGCGTTCAATCTGAGCCAGGATCAAACTCTTCACTTAAGTTTTCGACATTCCCGAAGGAACATCTATTCTTTCGAAGGTCCGAACCTAACTTCTGCATTCATCGCTGAATTACAAAGGTTAAAGGTTTGGACGCTTGCATTGGTTGGACTTCTCCAACTCCGCAAGGCGCCCACACAAGTCACCTGCGCACACTGTCAAAGATCAATCGCTTGCGAAGTTTCCTTCGCGTCCCTTGTTAGGACGTTTCGTCCGAGGGAGCCGCACATTCTACATCGCTTTCCGTTTCCGTCAACACCCTTTTTCAAGGAAATTTT
>NZ_MSPY01000017.1:0-4453 GCF_003267965.1 Oleiagrimonas sp. MCCC 1A03011
TCGCTGGGGTCGAGGTTGGCTTGACGAGGTTTGCTCATCGGTGGGCATCCTCCTACTGCAAACCGCAGGCCAGGCGTTGTTGTGCTGCCCTTGAGGAAGATGGGTAGGGGGAGTACTCTTGTATTGAGAATAATTCTCATTACAAGTTGAGCTGCATGTTGTCCCCTGACGACAATCAACGACCAGGCAAGACGCGCAGCTCCCTGCCTTGATCATTGGTCTGCTGGTGTTTGCCATGACACGAACCGTGTTTCGAAAACGCCTTGGGATGGTCCATGCAACCTGGTTGGTTTCTGCCTTCATTGCCATGTTGACCATGGTGCCGGCCCCAGCTGCTGTGCCTGCTAAACCAGTATCTGATGCGGCCGTTGTCTGGCGTCTGCTCGACTACGTGGCGGTCGATTACGCAGGAGCGGTACGTGATGGGAACGTGCTGAGCGCATCCGAATACGCGGAGATGCGCGAGTTCACCGACACGATCGTGAAGCGTATCGACATGCTTCCGGCGCGTGATGGGCGCGATCGTCTGCTGCGTGAAGCAAGGCAACTGCAGGTGCTTGTCGATCAGCGTGCAGACGTCGGGAAAGTGGCAGAGGCGGCTCATGCGTTGGCGGCCTCAACCATTGTCTTGTACCCGATACCGCTCGCTCCCACGCGTGCCCCCGATGTGGCCCGCGGAAAGGTGTTGTACCAAGGCCGGTGTGCATCGTGTCATGGCGTACATGGGGCTGGAGATGGTCCCGCAGCTGCAGCGCTTGATCCGCCACCGATTGCATTCACCGACCATGACCGTGCGCGGCAGAGAAGTCCATTGGCGTTGTACCAGGTCGTTACGCAGGGCATTCCAGGTACGGCCATGCCCAGCTTCGACACCTTGTCGGCTGCGGATCGCTGGGCACTGGCGTACTACGTCAGCAACCTGGCTTATGGTCCGGAAGAGCGAAATCAGGGAAAGGAACTGATCGAGCACTCACCCGCCCTGGTCAAGGACATCCCGGACCTGAGGGCATTGTCGCGCCTGACCGAAGCGGATCTTGAAGGCCGCATCGGGTTACGTGATGCCGCCGCATTGATCGCGTACTTGCGTGCGCACCCTGATGAGGTTGCGTCCGCCCAGAAAGTAAAGCCCCTGCAACTGGCTCGCGACCGACTCGATGCGAGCGTGAAGGCCTACGAGAAGGGCCAGGTCACGCATGCGAAATCACTGGCCTTGTCAGCTTACCTGGACGGGGTAGAGCCCATTGAGCCCGCGCTTCGCACGCGTGATGCCGGCCTGTTGCGGCAGCTGGAAACAGCCATGGGTGCATTCAGAGCGGCGATCTCGAAACAGGCCTCACTGGATGAGGTACAGCGTCAGGCGCATGAAATCGACAGGCAGCTGGACGACGCGAGCGCTGTGCTCGATGAACAGGGGGGTGATGCGGTTACCGCTTTTGTGGGCAGTCTCACGATCCTGTTGCGTGAAGGTCTGGAGGCGATGTTGATCGTCGTCGGAATCATTGCCTTCCTGCGCAAGGCTGAACGCAAGGATGCGCTGAGGTATGTCCATGCTGGCTGGGTAAGTGCATTGATCGTCGGTGGTCTGACATGGGTGATGGCGACATGGCTCATCGCCATCAGTGGTGCAAATCGCGAGCTGACGGAAGGCTTGTCGTCTTTGTTTGCTGCTGCGGTGTTGCTGGGTGTGGGTATCTGGATGCACCAGAAAAGCATGGCAGGGCATTGGCAGAAGTATCTGCAGGCCAAGGTTGCCGGTGCGCTGAATCGACGTTCGGCAGTCCTTTTGTTCACGCTTGCCTTCGTGGCGGTATATCGGGAGGTGTTTGAGACCATCCTGTTCTATGCCGCCATGTGGGGCGATGGTCAGCATGGTGCGATCACGGCCGGGTTGGTCGTGGGGGCCTTGGGCCTGGCGTTGATTGCCGTGCTGATGCTGCGTTTCAGCCGCATGCTCCCGATCGGCAAGTTCTTCGCCATCAGTTCGCTGTTGATTGCCGTTGTGGCAGCGGTTCTGGCAGGCAAGGGCGTGGCTGCCTTGCAGGAGGCCGGTTGGGTAGCACAGGGCTTCATCACCCTGCCGCGCATCGATTGGATTGGCCTATACCCCACCTGGCAGACGGTGGCGGCGCAGCTGATCGTCATCCTGGTGGCGGTGATCGGGTTCTGGATCAACGCGCGCAACGGGAAAGCTGCACAGGCTTGAGCGGTATGTTGGACATGAGGCTCAGGCAGGAACGGGGTTCTCACTGGTGCGACAAGTTTGAAATGGTTTGATCTAACGGCATTCTCTCAGCAAATAGGCATGGGGCCCGGCAGCTAGCCGGGCCCCATGTCTATTGGATCTTCAGGTTCGTGATGCAGCTTCATGGGCATGAGGCTTTGGGTGAAGGTCCCGGCTGTCCTGTTCCGCTGCCTGTGGGCTGGGAACCTCAAGAGCGGTGGTGCATCTATCAGGTAAGTCACGAACAGGATGCGACATGCCTTGGGCCGACACACCCGCTTTGGATAGCAAGCCGGGAACCCGCAAAGCAAAAGCACGACCCACGCGCAGTGAGGCAGAGGGCGCGGTGCGAACGCTGATCCGCTGGGCGGGCGATCGACCGTCGCGTGAGGGTATGGCGGACACGCCTGCGCGCGTCGTGAAGGCCTACGAGGAATGGTTCCGCGGTTATGCGGTGGATCCGGAAAGCTTGCTGCGCCGCACATTCGAACATGCAGGCTACAAGGAAGTTGTGGTGCTGCGTGACATCCCGGTGCAATCGATCTGTGAACACCACATGGCGCCGATTCGCGGCATGGCCCACGTCGCATACCTGCCGAACTCACGGGTGGTTGGGATTTCCAAGCTGGCCCGCGTAGTGGATGCCTATGCCCGGCGCTTCCAGATCCAGGAGCGCCTGACTGTGGAAATCGCCGATGTGATCCAGCGTGCTCTGGAGCCTCGTGGTGTCGCCGTCGTGATCAAGGCGGCGCATGAGTGCATTTCATCCCGTGGGATCCAGATGCATGGGGTGTCCATGGTGACCCGGCATGTAATGGGTCATTTCGAGCAAGAGCCCCACCGGCGCGACATCATGACGATGCTTTCACCCTGATCGGGAACCTCGCGGATGGCTACTGCATCCGATGTGAAAGGAGGGAAGATTCATGACCCCATCAAAAAGTTCCAATGCCCGCGACTATGCGGCCCTGGATGACCGGGTTCTGGTCGAACTGGTGCTGCAGGGCGATCTCGAAGCCTTTCGCGACATCACCCGGCGCTGCAATCAGCGGTTGTTCCGTGTGGCGCGAGGGATCGTCAAGGACGACAGCGAAGCCGAGGACATCGTGCAGGAGTCGTATGTACGGGCGTTCGAGAAGCTGGCCTCGTTTCGTGGGGACGCGGCACTTCTGACGTGGCTGACGCGGATCGTTCTCAACGAAGCGTATGGGCGATTGCGCAGGCGGCGGATGAACGTGGACATGGAGCACATCGAGGCAGCGCAGATGAAATCTGAAAACGTCGTCTCATTCTCGCCAAGGTATGGCGTGGAAGACCCGGCCGTGGCGGCAGGTCGAGCACAGGCACGCCAACTTCTGGAACGTGCGATCGACCAGTTGCCGGAAGCGTTCCGGATCGTATTCCTCATGCGCGAGATCGAGGGTTGCACAGTCGAGGAGACCGCTGTGTGCCTTGATCTGCGCAGTGAGACCGTGAAAACCCGCTTGCACCGTGCGCGACGACTCTTGCGCGCGCAGCTCAAGGACACGCTGGCCGCGACGATGGCCGATGCATTTCCATTTCTTGGCGCACGCTGCGACCACATGACCGACACCGTCATGAAGCGCCTGAACCCATAACCGACCCGGCGCACATGCCGGGTTGTCCTGTCCTACCTTCTTTACCCGAGGGGTTTTGCCATGTTGAACGTAGCGCTTCTGGTCTTCGCTGTAGCTGCTGTGGGTGGTCTCGTTCTCGCCGCGAGCGTGCTTCGGGGTCGATTGGCTCCCTGGGCATTGTCCATCGTCCATGCATTGCTGGGAGCGACGGGGCTGGTTCTCCTTCTGGTGCTTGCATGGCGTGGCGTGCATTCACCGCATGCCACCATCGCGCTCGGTCTGTTCGTGATCGCGGCCTTGATCGGCTTTTTCCTGGCTTCACTCCATCTGCGGAAAGAGACTGCGCCGAAGAACGTGGTCCTGATTCATGCCGGTATTGCCGTTGCCGGATTCCTGACGTTGCTCAGTGCGGTATGGGTGGCATGAAACACCCTTTGCACCCGGCTATCGTTCACTTTCCGATCGCCACCTGGTCGCTGGCTACAGTTGCCGACCTGGCTGGGATCTGGTTGGGAGCGCCCGCCTGGAGGTTCGCCGAATACCTTCTTGCCATAGGAGTTGTCACGGGCATCGTCGCCGTGGCAACCGGCTTCATCGAGTTGATCAAGATCGACATGGACAGTCCGCTATACCG
>NZ_MSPY01000018.1:0-3843 GCF_003267965.1 Oleiagrimonas sp. MCCC 1A03011
ACGCCTGGCCTGCGGTTTGCAGTAGGAGGATGCCCACCGATGAGCAAACCTCGTCAAGCCAACCTCGACCCCAGCGAACTCTCTTGATCGATCTACCAAGCGCACAGCCAGTTCCTGACAGGAACGTTTACAACCTGCTTTGGGATGCATAAGGGGGGTCGCTGGTTAGCCGCTTCCTAGTGCCCATGCTCAGCTGGCTACGCTCAACACTCGCAACGCGAATGATCTTGCGCAGTGCTTGACAAGGTAGTTGACCTCTCCGCCAACAGTAAATTTTTACTGTTGTCGACATGATCTATGAAGCGATGAGCATCCAATGTGAAGAGCTGCAATACCAACCTACTAAACATGGTTGATGCAGGTGTACTTGGTGCATAAGGGAAATACTTAAGGGTTGAGTCTGCGCACATACCCTTTCTCTCTTTGACCACTTAAATCAGGGCGGATATCGCTTCATATGCAGGCCAGCGAAGTAGCCTTCGCTGGCCTTTCTTTTGCCACAATCAAGAGGGCAACAACATGGCCAGCTACCACTACAGAATCAAAAGCGGAAAGAAGGGAACAGCCGTAGCACACGCTTCGTACATCGCACGAGAAGGCAAGCACGACTCGCGTGACGACCTCATCTACGAAGACTTCGGGAACATGCCTTCATGGGCAGAATACGACCCCAGGGAATTTTGGAGGATGGCCGATAAATACGAACGCAACAACGGTGCCGTATACCGTGAGCACGTGACGGCTCTGCCTAGCGAACTGAGTGACGAGCAGCAGCTGGAACTTGTGTACGCTCTCGTGGAAGAGCTTGCTGGTGACAGGCCGTACCAATTCGCAATCCATGCCCCGCTGTCATCACTGTCTGGGCAACCCAATCCCCACGTGCACCTGATGACCACCGATCGCCAACCGGATGGCATCGAACGTGAGCCTGAGTATGTCTTCCGGCGTTACAACGCGGCATATCCTGCGCGCGGCGGATGGAGGAAGTTAAGTGGGGGTAGAACCCAACGCCAAGTGCGTGATGAGCTCATTGCCAAACGCAAGCGATGCGCTGAGCTTCAGAATGAGGCGCTCGCCAGGTATGGGCATGGGTCACGTGTTGATCATCGCACGCTCTCCGAGCAAGGCATTCAACGTGATGCTGAGAAACACTTGGGCCAAGCCCGTGTACGGTCTATGTCAGGTGATGATCGGCAAGATCACATGGCAACACGACGCATCTCGTAATATTCTGAGCGGATCTCCCAACGCTCACACAGCCCCAGTGCGAACAACATGGCAATCAACCGCATCGACTGCAAACATATCGATGCGCCCGGATTGAGCCTGGTTCACGCCGACATACCGCAGCTTGCTGAATCATGCTGAGTTTGCACACAACTGTAGCGGTGTGGTGCATATGTCGAAAAAGAGCGATTCGTGCGATATATCGCACGAATCGCATCGTTTGCAGACCCCCTCTATTCGCCTCTGAGCTTTGTCCTGAAGGACAAGGCTATTCGAACTGCCCCTGATGCTAGCGACCCAGTTGCAACGGGCAGTTGAGCCGACCTGTGAAACAAATGTACTCCCGGCCTTTTGCATGCGGTTTGCCGTATTCACGCACATGATCGAGATAGACGATCCCCTGTTCTACAAGAACGTCCAAGGCCGGACGAAAGCGTCCCTTCTTACGCAACTGCGTAGGCCCACGATTATGTGCCTCAAAGCTCCGCATGCTATTCGGATCGATAGACTTCTGCCCTAAGCTGCGGTTGGCATTGTGCTGAATCCACTCCTTGCGCTTGCGATATAGGTACTTTCGGAGCTTCTCTGCATCTTCAACAGCCTGCGGCACTTCGTACTCTGGCCTCATCAGATATCGAAATTCCTCAATGTGCCAGCTCATGATCGAGGCAGCGCGTTCCAGCGTGTCCAGGGTGAGGTCTCCGGTTTGAGCTGAAAAGTAGTGGAGGATGCCTGCGATGCGGGCAATCATCTCGCATCCCTTCGCTGCTGCATCCTTCACATCACTGAACGCTCCGCCTTCCTGCATCATGCTTTCCGTGTCGTTTACCAGCTGAACCCAGTGCGCTTTCGCCTCTACACTGAAGCAAATGACATCACGTTTGGGCACACCAGCTTCTAGCCGACGGTCATACTCTTCCAGCAACTCCTTTACGCGAGCATGGAACTGCGGCAGATACTTCCATTCGCCTTCATAACCGGTGATAAAACGTGTTCCCTGCGTCGATACCGGCCAACCCATCAGAAACCGCGCAAAATATCCGATACCTCGCGCCTTTCCTTCGTTCTGCTTCCTGTAGGCACGGAAGACCTCGGGTTGTACCTGCAGGCTAGTCGTGACACGCGGGTTCCGTGCGATAAAACTTTTACCATCCGCACGGTCCACTGGAAGTGATGAGCCGTCCCAGGCTGCATTCAACAGTGCCAGGCTCTTCATAGACTGCCCATGAAGCAGGATGTCGCCTTCGTCCGACATCAACGCGATGGATTCGCCGTCGCCATGCAGCACTTCAGTCAGTGCACGCGACGTTATGTCTTGTCGGATACTGCGTCGCAAACGAGGGCGTTCAGGCTTTTTAAGGTTGTGTTCCTTCAGTGCAGCAGCAACCTCATCACACGGCTCACCATCCTGGCTAAGCTTGACCAACTTCCGCCGCAATCCACGCTCAATGCTTTGCCACACTGACAAGTCAGCCTCATATTCCTTGATTGCCGACTCGTATGCCCTCGCACGCGCCTCGTCATGAGCATAAATAGCCGCAGCAACGACCCTGTAAACAGCTGTCTTCCGTTCACCCGACTCCGCAACGCTGAGTAGATTCAGTGACAAGGAAGTGAGGCGAGGAGGCGGACTTTCGTCCGCCTCCTCTTCACTATCGATAACTTTGTGTACTCCGCTTCCTGGTATCGGCAGTGCAATGTCTGCCAGCCCCTGACAGACGAGAGCTTTGACGGAAAGAACCGCCATGCCAACCATCGCATCAGGAGCCTTCAGATGACCGAGCACTTCCTTCGATGCATTTTCGGCTACGTGATGAAACGCTCCGAGCGGATACGCTGGTGGTCCAAAGTTGATGCTCATGCGCCCCTCCTCTGCACGACATCGCTTTTGGCACGAAGCTCACATTCCGCATCGAACAGTCGCTTAAATGTGGCAGGCGACATCTTGAAGCCTTCCTCAGCGAGGGCTTCACGAATCGCCTTGTAGGAAACTCCACGCTCAACCGCATCGTTGATCGCCTCGTAGTACTCGGCAATTTTCGCTTGGTTGATATTTCGAATGTTCGGCTGCAGGGACTTCAACTTCTCACTGAGCTTGCTGTTCTTGGTATCCATTGGGCAGCTCCTCAGTGAGTCTTCTTGGACAAGGAGGCCTGATGCTCAAGCCACTCAGCAATCTGATGCTCCCACCAACGCGGCGAGGCGCCGACATAGAACGGTGAGGGAAACGACGGATCGTACGCGGGATACTTCGAATTCATGCGCGCGTAGATCTGACTCCGACTATCCCCCGTCATCGCCTTTACATCAGGCAAGCGCATTGCCCTACGGGCCGCCTGTTTGTCGAGCTTGGAGCAGAGTTTGAGGAGCAGCGCATGGATCGTGTCCAGCGTTGCGTGCGCGTGCTGATCACATCGTTGGACGTGATCAAGTACCGCGGTGTGCTTCGTATTCATTGCTATCACTTACATAGACGTTGCCATTCGCAACGCCACGTACAGTAAGCATGCATTCGCAGCTTTGGAAAAGTGCTTGCATGCAAACAGGCTTGACAATCACCCAACCACATGCTTGGAAAGCACCGACGATGAGCAATCATCGCCCGACCACTTCTGA
>NZ_MSPY01000019.1:0-3400 GCF_003267965.1 Oleiagrimonas sp. MCCC 1A03011
CCGAAAAAGCGGTCTTCGCCAAGTCCACGCCAAGGATTATAGTGTTCATGGAGGCTTCCTCTTCTGCTGACGGTTGTGTCGCAACACCATCATGGCCTTCGAGGCCGAAGGGAGGGGAAGTCTCTTTTTACTCATTCAAGCCGACCGCCCACTGGCTACGCCAGCGGTCGGCGTCTTAACTCCAGCGTTAGCCGCCTATGCCTATTGCATCGCACTCATACAACTTGGCAACGGCAGCCCTCACGCCCGTGCTGCACGATTTGCCACCCGTCGTAGTTGCCATCGACGGGCTTCCTGGCTCGGGTAAGACAACCCTCGGCAGGTACTTGGCCTGGTACTTTAACGTTACGCTCGTCGAGACTGATTTGTTCTTACTTCAAGGCCAGGGCTTCAAACATCGCATGTCGGATTTGTCACAGGTGGTGTCCGCACGGCTGGCGCGCGAACGGCCAATCATCATTGATGGCGCCGCCGTGCACCGGCTGCTCGGTGAGCTGGGCCGCGAAGCTGCATTCACCATCTACGTTTCCAATACCGGCCCTAGCGCTGGCGAGTCACCATTCCCTGAGGTGAAAGCGTACGAAGCTAACCAGCATCCCCGAGAGACCGCAGATTTGGTCGTGGAACTATGTCACTGAAGCGGGCTAACAAATCATCCAAGCGGACACGCTGACGCGTGCCGCTTAACTCAAGCGTTAGAGGGCAAGGAATTCATGGCCTGCGACAAATGCAAGGATCTCTGTGTTCGCTATGCCATCCGACTGCCAGGCGATCTGCGCAAAGCAATCTCTATTGCTAGCCAAAACGTAACCGATGGCACGCTAATCGATACCACTGGTCCATCGGCGCACTCCGTGTCATTCGCACAACTGGCAGCAGGCCAGACATGGGACGACATCGTCGCTTACCACTTCAGGTGCAGCTGCTGTGGTGAGCAATTTTCTCTACATGCGGAGACCTATCACGGCAGCGGCGGCTACTGGGAGCCCGTGCGTAAAGCGGCGATCCGTGAGAACCTCTAACCAATCGTTCAAGCCGACCGCCCACTGGCTACGCCAGCGGTCGGCGTCTTAACTCCAGCGTTAGATCTAAGGAGGGAGCTCATGAGTTCAGACCAAATTTTCTGGCTTTGCCTTGTCGTGATAGGCATTGGGGCCGGGTTAGTCTGGGCCATCGTATGGTTTGGTCGACGCATCTTTGGTGACAGCCAGTATGATTTTTGGGGACTCGATCGATTCTTAGATTTCTGGGAGCGTCAAGACATTCGGCCAAATCTCCCGCGTTATTTCGTTGACGCGCTCACGGAGTCTCTGCAGCGACGTAACGAGTTCTGGATGACCTATGGACAGATCGTCGTTTCTGTTCTCATCATCGTCATACTCACAGTGCTCCTGCTAACGAAGGCAATCTCAGCGGAGGCTGGCTTGCCGTTGCTATCCGCGGTGTCAGGCTTTGCCATCGCCAAGGGCGTCAATTCAAACAGGTCAAGCTCGCCAAGTCCGGACCGTGAGCAAGGCTGATCTAACTAGTCATCCAAGCCGCCCCAAACCGCTACGCGCTTTGGGGCGGCTTAACTCAATCGTTACGCGCATAAAATACTGAGCTACGTATATGCTAGAAACACTGCTAAAAATACACAAAGACCTTGAAACCCTAGATTTCAAAGAGGTCTGGAAGGACGGTATATTTGTGTTCGACTCTAATGTATTACTTGATCTTTATCGCTTACCCGAGCCAGCAAGCAGCGATCTAATAAAAGCGTTAAGTAATGAAGAATTCAATAAGAAAGTCTGGATTGGCTTCCAAGTTATTTTGGAGTTTCTGAGCAATCGATATGAAGCAATTAGTGACCAAAAAAATAAATTTAATACCGTTAGAGGTTTAATTGATGAAGCAATAACACAATATGACGAAGTATTTGAAAACCTATCAAAACAATTAGATAAGCTGAGGTTGAAACAGAGGCATTCTCTAATTGATCCAGATAAATTTATAACTCAAGACAATATCATTGGTGGAAGGAGTTTTCTAGAAGAATTTGTAGATGAACTATCAGTGCTCGAAAACAAGCAGTCAGACGTTAATGATGAAGATAAGATAAAAGATATTGTACTCGGTATATTCGATGGAAAAATTGGAGAAGGCTTTACAAAGAAAGAGCTAGAAGAAATCTATAAGCTTGGTGAGAAAAGATACGAAAACAACGTTCCTCCAGGATATAAGGATAAGGCCAAGCAAGGATCGTATAAAGTCGAAGATAGGGAGTTTGTAAGAAAATATGGTGATTTAATCTTATGGAAAGAAATACTCAGAAAAGCTAGCTCGGAAAACATACCTCATATTGTTCTAGTGACCGGTGATGTAAAGGAAGATTGGTGGTTGGAAAAAAGGGGTAAAAAGCTAGGCCCAAGGAAAGAGCTACTAAATGAGATGTATTCAGAGGCCCCAAACCTTAAAACATTCTATTTATATGATACTTCTATTTTTCTAAAATATGCTAAATCTGAATTGAGACTAGATATCAGTGATTCGTCTATTAGCCAAGCTAAGGATCTTATTGAACGTGTTCGAAGAAATAGGTTTGCTCGAGAAGAAGGATATATATTTATTCCTGAATTTATCAAGTCGCCTGTATCACAGATGAGCGGATTTAGGGTTGGGATAGGTAGATCAGTTTATAACCTGCCGCCAGTTAAAATTAAAGAATCAGCATTTTATTCTGCTCTCATTGAAATTTTTCAAAATGCCATTGAACATGGAATTCAAAACTATGTTGGCGTTCAAGCCAAAAAAAGAGGTGGCGTTATTTTATTGCGGTTTAAAAACAAGGTATCACCAACCTCCTCCGGGCGTGAAGATAACGATGTTTCTTCCAATTCAGTGTCGCGTGGACTCGGACTAAATGGGATTATGGAATGGATGTCAAAGGATGAGATTGACATTCACATAGTTGAATCTCAGAAGAGCTTTGTCGTTGAAATGCATATCCCTATTAGTTTGTTCTACTTTGAGGGCGGTGATCAGAGCTCTTAACAAGGCGCTGCTGCCGAACAAGATTTCCGCTGCCCTCCGAAATTACTCAGAATGCATCGTTAACGTCCGCTTCTGGCCGGTTCCGGCCGGTGGCCTCGAACGTATGGGCTCGTGCGATCGCTGGGCCTGTTGGTCGGCACCAGCGTCTTGGCTAGGAATTGCCGGGAAGCTGGTAAACAGCTTCCGAAATCCGTACTCAACTTAACTCCCGACTCACCGTCTGTTCTGTACGAACCACTCAACGGCCTCCCCCAAAGGCATTTGCTTCTCGTACTGCTGAATCTTCATACTGAATCGACCAGGTTCCCGTAGACGCTTACGAGCCACTCTCTAGGAACCGCTTTTCGTACTCTACCGGCGACAGCCC